>NZ_JBCNYA010000037.1:0-39240 GCF_049727805.1 Frateuria sp. YIM B11624 | reverse complement strand
ACCCCAGCCCTCTCCCCGGAGGGGAGAGGGAGCCGGTTCTGCGCAGGATGAAGATTGAGCGAACGAAGCTTGCCTTTGCTTCCTCTCCCCTCCGGGGAGAGGGTTGGGGTGAGGGGCCGCTCCAGCGACAAAGCAACGAGCGAGGTCTGCTTTTGCTCCCTCTCCCCTGCGGGGAGAGGGTCGGGGTGAGAGGCCGGTCTGGCGAAAAATCTTCAGGGAGCGAGTTTTCAAGGATGAAGCGCATGAACGTGGACCGGGCACGCGGGCTGCGCACAGGCATGACCGATGCCGAGCAGGCGCTGTGGTATCGCCTGAGAAAGCGCCAACTGGATGGCTGCAAGTTCCGTCGACAGCATGGGATCGACCGTTACGTCGTCGATTTCGTTTGCACCGAGCGGCGGCTGGTCGTGGAGCTCGATGGCGGCCAGCACCTCGAACAGCAGGAATATGACGACGCACGCACGCGTTACCTCCAGGACAAGGGCTACCGCGTGCTGCGTTTCTGGAACAATGACGTATTGATGAACATCGAGAGCGTGCTTGAGGCAGTGATGGAGGCTTTGGCGAGCCCCGGCCCCTCACCCCAACCCTCTCCCCGGAGGGGAGAGGGAGCTCGCACGACGGAGAGCTAAACGAGTGACGACAATTAATCCGCGGCTGACCCACAGCTTCCGCTTCGTGCGTGCCACCTACGCCGACGGCGTCGCCGAACTGGCCTACGCCTTCGACCAGGGCGAGGAAATGGTCGAGCGCATCCGCTTCCCGGAGGCACCGGCAATCCCGGCCCACCGCCAGCAGGCCTTCGATGCCGCGCTCAGGCTGCTGCACCTGATCGCCGGCGTGAGCTACTACAAGGCCGGCGTGCCGCCGAAGATCGAGGCCGAGCCGCTGGACGACGAAACGGCCGACCTGCTCGACGCGCTCTATCTGCACGGCCTGGCCGAGTTCGCCTACCGCAACGGACTGGACCTGCGCGGGCGCATCGCCTTTCCTCGACTTGCTCCCTCTTCCCCGTCCCCTGTCGAAGATGGGGGAGAGGGTCGGGATGAGGGGACGCTCTCGCGGGGAGCCCCCGCTCTGGACCTGCCCAAGCGCACCCTCGTCCCCATCGGCGGCGGCAAGGACTCGCTGGTCGCGGTGGAAGCGATCAAGTCGATCGGCGGCCAGGCCACCGCGGTGTGGGTGGGCAACTCGCCATTGATCGCCGCCTGCGCCGAGCGCACCGGCCTGCCCACGCTCAACATCCAGCGCGAGCTTTCGCCCGTGCTGTTCGAGCTCAACCGCCTGGGCGCGTGGAACGGTCACATCCCGGTGACCGCGGTGAACTCGGCCATCCTGGCGCTGGCGGCGATCCTCTACGGCTACGACTCGGTCGCCTTCGCCAACGAGCGCTCGGCCTCGGCCGCCACGCTGGAGTACGAAGGCCAGCAGGTGAACCACCAGTGGAGCAAGGGCTTCGCCTTCGAGGCCATGCTGTCGAACTGGCTGCACACCCACGTGGCCGCGGACCTGGATTACTGCTCGCTGCTGCGGCCGTACTCGGAACTGGCGATCACCCGCGCCTTCGCGCGCCTGACGCCGTACTTCGACGCGTTCTCCAGTTGCAACCGCAACTTCCGCATCCTCGGGCCCAAGCCGGCGGACCGCTGGTGCGGGCAATGCCCGAAGTGCCATTTCGTGTTCCTGGCGCTGGCGCCGTTCTGTCCGAAGCCGCGGCTGCTGTCGATCTTCGGCCGCAATCTGCTGGACGACGAAAGCCAGGCGGCCGGCTTCGACGCGCTGCTGGAATACCAGGACCACAAGCCATTCGAATGCGTCGGCGAGGGCGCCGAGGCGCGCGCAGCGATGTACGCGTTGAGCCAGCGGCCGGAATGGCAGGAGGACGCGCTGGTCGCGCGCTTCATCCGCGAGATCCTGCCGCAGCTCGATGCCGCGCAACTGGCGCTGGAGCCCTGGCTCGTGCCGTCCAGCGAGCACCGCGTACCTGCCCGCCTGCAGCGCGCGCTGGAGGCGATCGGCTGATGCGCATCGCCGAACTGGCCGGCCAGCGCGTCGCCATCTGGGGTTTCGGCCGCGAGGGCAGGGCGGCGATCGCCGCGCTGCGCGCGCGGCTGCCGCAACTGCCGCTGACGCTGTTCTGCGGCGCCGCGGAAGTGGCCGCGGCGCAGGCGTTCGATCCTGCCTTGCGGGTGCGCGGCGAGGAGCCCGACGCCGCCGCCCTGGGCGGCTTCGACGTGGTGGTGAAGTCGCCCGGCATCTCGGCCTACAAGCCGGCGCTGCTTGCCGCGCAGGCCGGCGGCACGCGCTTCACCTCCGGCACCGCGCTGTGGTTCGCCGAGCAGCCGCAGGCGCCGGTGGTGGCGGTCACCGGCACCAAGGGCAAGAGCACCACCACGGCGCTGATCGCGCACCTGGCGCGCGCGCTGGGCGTGCGCACCGCATTGGCGGGCAACATCGGCCTGCCGTTGCTGGAACTGCTCGACGCGCAGGCGCAGCTGTGGGCGGTGGAACTGTCCAGCTTCCAGACTGGCGAGGCCGGCCCGCTGCCGCTGGGCGTGATCACCAGCCTGTACGAGGAACACCTCGACTGGCACGGCTCGCGCGAGCGCTACGTGGCCGACAAGCTGAAGCTGGCCGCCGTCGCGCGCACGCTGCTGGTCAACGGCACGCAGGAGGCGTTGCTCGAGCGCACGGCGGCGCACCCGCAGCGCCTGCTGTTCGGCGTGCGCGACGGCTGGCACGTGCGGGACGGTTTCATCCGGCGTGGCGACGAGCGTGTCTTTGCCGAGGCGGACCTGCCGGTGCCGGGCGGGCATAACGCCCTCAACGCCTGCGCCGCGCTGGCCGCGCTGGAGGCGATGGGCCACGACGCGCGCGCCGCGGCGCCGGCGCTCGCGCGCTTCCATGCCTTGCCGCACCGGTTGCAGCCGCTGGGCGAGC
The DNA here is from genome assembly GCF_049727805.1 of Frateuria sp. YIM B11624. Taxonomy (NCBI): domain Bacteria; kingdom Pseudomonadati; phylum Pseudomonadota; class Gammaproteobacteria; order Lysobacterales; family Rhodanobacteraceae; genus Frateuria; species Frateuria sp. YIM B11624. Next base: position 36,300 of record NZ_JBCNYA010000037.1, on the reverse strand, counting down.
GCGAGGGTCGGCACTGGATCAACGATTCGATCAGCACCACGCCGCAGGCCACGCTGGCGGCGCTGGCCAGTCTGGCCGGGCGCGAGGTGACGGTGATCGTGGGCGGACACGACCGCGGGCTGGACTGGTCGGGATTCGTCGAGGCGGTGAGCGATCAGGCCGATCTCGCCATCGTGGCGCAGGGCGCCAACGGACCGCGCATTGCGGCGGCGCTGCGCGAGGCGCAGGCCGTAGGGGATGTCACGCTGGTGGCGACGCTGGCCGAGGCGGTGGAACGGGCGCGGGCGCTGACGCCGGCGGGCGGCGTGGTCCTGTTGTCGCCCGGCGCGCCCAGCTTCGACCAGTTCCATGACTATGCCGACCGCGGCCGGCATTTTGCCGAGCTGGCCGGTTTCGATGGACAGGCGATCAGCGGGATCGAGGGCCTGGGCGTCGCCTGAGCACGAGCCGCACGTGCGCGGCCCTCGACCTGCGTCGGGGCGCCTGCCTCGAGTCATCGGTTCCAAAAAAGACGCGCCGCCGCCGGCGGGCTCCAGGCAGGTAGCTACCGGAGCCTGCTGGCGGACGGACGCGATGGCAGCGCGGGCGGTTGTGCGCACACCTGCCGCATCGCCGCCACGGCCGGGCAGCCCGATGGCCGCCGGCCCGTAGTCGCGAGGCTAGCCCTCGGACTCCTTGCCCTTGTTCACCAGGTCGCGCACGCGATGGCCGCCCTTGGTGCCCAGTTCGGAATATCCCTCGGGACCCAACTCCTCCTTGCGCGCTTCACCGCCCTTCTTGCCGAGCGCCGAATAGCCTTCCGGGCCGAGCTGTTCCTTGCGGGTCTCGCCGCCCTTCTTGCCCATTTCCGAGTAGCCCTCGGGGCCCAGCTGTTCCTTGCGGATCTCGCCGCCCTTCTGGCCGGCCTCGCGCACGCTCATGTCGCCGGAATTCTTGTTGCTTGCCATGTCGCACCTCGTCTTAGCAGTGGTCTGGAAAAGAACCCGCGGGTTCTCAATGCTTCTTGTGCCCGGCCTGCTTGCCTTCGTGGACCAGTTCGCTGACGCGCTGGCCGCCTTTCTCGCCGAGCTTCTGGTAACCCTCGTGGCCCAGTTCGTCCTTGCGCGCCTCGCCGCCCTTGCGGCCGGCTTCGCGGACGGACATGTCGCCCTTGTCGTGGGTCTGTCTGGTCATGGATGTTTCCTGGAATGCCGCGGCTACTCGATCTGGCCGTAGCCTTTCATCACTTCCTGCGGACCGCCGTAGTGGTCGCCGGGAAGCTTGCGGATCGTCTGCATCACCTCGTCGGGGGCGTCGTTGCGACGCGCGGCTTCGATGAGGTCCTGCTTGTCGGCCGGGTAGTCCACGCCGGACAGGTACTTCTGCACGTTGGCCGGCGAATCGCCTCCTAAACCTCGTGTCATGTCGTACCTCCGCGGCTACTCGCCGCCCTCGGACTCTTTGCCCTTGTTGATCAGGTCACGCACGCGCTCGCCGCCCTTGGTGCCCAGTTCGGAATAGCCTTCCGGCCCCAGTTGCTGCTTGCGGGTCTCGCCGCCCTCGCGGCCGATCTCGCTCATCGCGTTCGGGCCACGCTGCTCGCGCAGCGCCTCGACGCCCTGGTGGCCGAGGTCCGAATAACCCTCCGGTCCCAATTGCTCCTTGCGGACTTCGCCGCCCTTCTGGCCGGCTTCGCGCACGCTCATGTCGCCGCTGCCGGGTGTCTGGTTGTTGCGATCGGTTGCCATGTGATTCTCCGGTTGTGTTGTCAGGGGAAGCCCGTCGCGCGGGCAAGACATGGGTTGCAACCCGTATGCCAGTGCGCAGGGCACCGCACCACGCGATCGGACGGTTCGGACGCTCGCGGCGGGCGTGTAATTTGCGCGTGCCCGTGGAAAGAACTGCCGGCCCCGCGGACGCCTGCCTGCGATCAGTCGCCCTCGCTCTGCTTGCCCTTGTTGATCAGGTCACGGACGCGGTGGCCGCCCTTGGTGCCCAGCTCCGAGTAACCCTCGGGGCCCAGCTCTTCCTTGCGCGCTTCGCCACCCTTCTTGCCGATGGCCGAATAGCCCTCGGGGCCCAGTTGTTCCTTGCGGATCTCGCCGCCTTTCTGGCCGGCTTCGCGGACGGTCATGTCGCCCTTGTCGCTGCCCTGGTTCTTCATGGTTGTCTCCTTTGTCGGTGTGGGGAAAGTTGCTGCGCTCGCCGAGCTGCGGATCAGTGACGGCGGCCGCCACGGTCCTCCGCCTCATGGCCCTTCTCGACCAGCTCGCGTTCGCGCTGGCCACCCTTGTGGCCGCCCATCTGGCCGGCCTCGCGGACGCTCATGTCGCCCTTGTCGCCGCCATGGGCCTGCCTGGCGTTCTGCTGGTTGCGATCGTTCTGCTGCTTCTGGCTCATCTGTTGGCTCCAGTGATGGATCGTGGGACCGGACCCGTCCTCAGTGCCGCGTGCGCTGTTCGGCCCGGCGGCCGGCGCTGACCAGTTCACGCACGCGCTGCCCGCCCTTGCGGCCGGCTTCGCGGACGGTGGTGCTGCCACGGCCGTTCGCGCGCGACGAGGCATCGCTGGCGTGTCGCCGGCTGGCCTGGTCGTAGGTGGAGGACTGTTGCCGAGTCATGCTCATCTCCGTGGTTGCTCACCCGGCCACACGTGCCGGGCACCCAGGGGGACTGCAACAGCGGTGCCAGAAGACAAACCGGTTCGCCATGCGCTCCGCGCTGCTCAGCGCAGAGCGCATGCTGAAAATTTGCGCGGGGTGCGGAAAGAACTACAGGCACGCCAGGCGGCTGGCTGGCTGTGCGATGGGGTGGGCTTGGCACCCGGTGTGTCGGGCAGCGCTTGCCGCGGGGACGAGTCGCTGTCGTCAGGAAGCGCGGATCGCGGCATGCGGCGGCACGCATGGATGGGCGCGTGCCGCCATCACCGTGGCGGGCGGCGACGCCGGCGGGCGCTCAGCGCTCCAGGCGGTAGTTGAGGCTCGCGCGGCTGAACTCGGTGGCGTTCTGCATCTCGAGGTTCCAGCGCTGGCTGAGGCGGTAGCGCAGGGTGATCACCTGGCCGGGTTCGAACAGCCCCACGCCGTAGCTCAGGTACAGCCGCGGCGAGAGGTACTTGCCGACGGTGAAGGCCGACTCGCCGCCCAGCGCCTCGTTGCTCGACACGCCGATCTCGTCGATGCCCAGCCGGCTGCCGATGCTCTTGGCGAGCAGGTCGCCGGCCGCCGAGCCCAGCGCCTGCGCGGCGGCCCCGACCATGTTGCCCTCGCCGCCGCTGACCTGCGACAGCGGCTTGCCGGTGATCAGGTAGGACAGTGCGTCGGACTGTTCCATCGGCGGATTGGAGAACACCGTGAGGATCGGCCGCTGCGCGGTGCCGCTGATCAGCAGGCCGACCTCCTGGCCTTCGTCGATCGTCGCGTTGGGGTTGAGGCTGCGCGCCGCGCGGATGTCCAGGCCGGGGTTGTCGATCGGCGTGCCGGCGAACAGCAGCTTGCCGGCCTCGATGTTCAGGTCCTGGCCGTAGGCCTTGTAGGTGCCGCTCACTGCGATCTGCCCCTCGCCGCGGGTGGCGCGGCCGGGTTGCTCGATCACCGTGAGCGTGCCGGCGAGGCGGCCATCCAGGCCCTTGCCCTTGAGGTGCGTGCGGCGGCCCAGGTCGACCTTCACCTGTGCACTGATCGGCAATTGCGCGCCGGCCTGTTCCTGTTCGCGCTCGTCGACCACCACCACGTCGGGCGAGGCCTTGGTCGCGCCACCGCCGGGCAGGCGATCCAGGTTCACGTCGGCGCTGCCCAGCGCCACCGCGCCGGTGATATGCACGCCCTGGGCGTCGCGCTGCACGCGCAGGTCGGGGGCCAGCACCACTTTCGCGGCCGGGATGTCGGCGACGGTGACGTCCTGGCCGGTGAGCGTGATCGCGGTGGGCGCCTGCGCGGTGAGGCCGTAGCTGCCGCCGATCGCGAGCGTGCCCTTGCCCGAGCGCACGTGGCCGTCGAGTTCCAGGTGCTGCGCGTCGGGCGCGCGCAGCACGAGCGCGCCGTCGGCAAGCTTCAGGCCGAATGCCGGCACTTCGGCGGCGAAGCCGTCGACCGTGGCCTGGCCGGTGACCGCCGGTTGCGCCAGCGTGCCGGCGAAGCCGAAGCGGCCGTCGAGCCGGCCCTTGACGTTGGCCAGTTCGCTGGTGAGCAGCTCGAGCGGGGCGAGGCTGTCGAGCTTGAGGGTGAGTTCGCCGCCGAGCGCCTGCGCGTTGCCGTCGACGGTCACGCGGCCGTCCAGGCGACCGTCGCCGTTGAGCGCGGCGTGCGCCTCGGCCTGCTGGTGGCCGGGCGTCAGGTTGGCGTCGACGGTGAAGTCCTTCCATGCCAGCAGCGGCTGCTGCGCCTGCTGCGTGTAGGTGACCGAGCCCTGGTCGGAGGCCAGCGTGGCCTGGCCGCTCAGCGCGCCCGCGGCGCTGCGCTTGAGCGTGCCCTGGCCATGCAGGCTGCCGTCGGCGCGCATCGGCAGGTCGGCATAGCCGGCGGCGTTGAGCAGCAGCGCCAGCGGCAACGCACGCAGGCGGTAGCTGGCGGCGAGGTTGCCGGCCTTGTCCTGGTTGCCCTGCACGCACAGCAGCGGGTCGCCGGCGGTGAGGCACAGTTCCGACAGCGCCAGTGCGCCCTGGTCGTAGTCCAGCGTGGCCGGCGCCTGCAGGCGCCAGCGCGGCAGGCCCTGCGGTTCGAGTTCCAGCGTGTCCAGCGTGCCGCGCCAATGTGCCTTCTGCTTCAAGCCGCCGTGCAGCGCCAGCGTGGCGGAGAGCTGGCGGCCATGGGCATCGAGCGTCAGCCGGTGCGCCGCCTCGGTGCCGTCGGCATGCAGCGCGAGCGTGTCGAAGGCCAGGCCGCCGAGCCAGGCATCGCGCGCGTCGAGTTCGACGTTGCCGCCGGGACGGCTGATGTCCGGCACGTGGGCCTCAAGGTCCAGCCGCCCGAGGCGCTGCGTGCCATAGGCGAGCGTGCGCCCATGCACGTCGCCGTCGACGCCGAGCGCGGGCGGCAGGCCGGTGACGTGGAGCTTGGCTTCGAGCTGGCCGCCGGCATCGGGCAGCCAGTCGGCCAGCGTGGCGACGGCGAGCTGCACCTGCACGTCGTTGCGTGCGCCGGGTTTCGCCTGGACCGACACGGTGCTGCCGCCGGAGGCGAGCGAGAGCGTACCGTCCACCACCTGGTTGGGCGCCAGGTGGAGCTTGCCGCTGCCCTTGACGGTGCGCCCGCGCAGGCGGCCGTCGAGCCGGGCGAGGTCGAGCGTGGCGTCGGGATGGCCGGAGGGCAGGGTGCCGCGGGTCTGCAACTGCGCATCCAGCGAGCCGGTCCAACCGGCAAACAACTGGCCCGGGTCGAAGTCCTCGGCGTCGGCCGCCAGCTCCCAGCCGAAGGCGGGCTGCAGGGTGAGCGTGCCCTGTGCGTGCAGGTGACCCTGCGGCTGCCTGATGTCGAAGGTCTGCAGGGCCACCTGGCGTGGCGTGCCGTCGAGGTTCACCGCCAGTTGCGCGAGCTTGCCCGGCGGACCGATGGCGATGCCGCCCTCGGCGTGGAACTGCTCGGCACTGCCGCGTACGTCGAGATCGCCATGGCTGGCCAGCGCCTGGCCGGCCAGCTCGGCCGGCAGTTCCAGGTCTTGCCAGGCGAGGTGCAGGTCGCCGGCGATGGGCTTGGCATCCAGCCGGACCTGGCCGTGCGCCTCGAGCCGTCCCTTGATCTGCGGCGAGGTGAGCGCCAGCGTCTGCAACGTCAGCAGCGAGCGGTCGTCGTTGAGCTGCGCGCGCAGCGGCGCGAGCTGCAGTCGCCATTGGTCGAGGTCGACGCTGCCGGTGAGCGTGCCGCCGTGGCGGTCGCCATTGCCCTTGAGATCCAGCCCGAGGCTTTGCAGCGTGCCCTCGCCCAGCAGTGGCGCGGGGTCGAAGCGCGGCGCGCTGAGCGCGGCGGTCCAGGGCCAGCTGCCGCCCTGCTGTAGCGTGAGCTGCAGTTTCGCCGCCATCGGCCGGCTGAGCGCAAGGTCGAGCCGCGCGTGGGTGCCGTCGCTGCGTGCCTGCAACTGGCCGGCGTAGGTGGTGTCGCCCACGGTCCAGGCGAAGCTGGCCTGGCCGTCGCCCTGGTAGGTGTCGCCGATGGCCACGGTGCCGCGCGCGTCGGCGTGGCCTTGCGGCGAGCGCAGGCGCAGCGTGCGTATCGCCGCGCCCTGGTCGTCCCAGCGGCCGGCGAGGTCGAGGCTGTCGGCGGTGAACAGCGGCTGGCCGCCCTGGCGGATGACGACGTCACCGACGTGCGCCTGGTCGAGCTGGATGGCCAGCGGCGGCTTGAGCGAGAGCGGCCCGCTGCCTGGCTCGCTGGGTGCGGGCGGTGGAAGGGCGACGGCCACGCCCTGCACGTCGAGCATGTCGACGTGCAGGCGCTTGCCGAGCAGCGGCCACAGGCGCAGGTCCAGCTTCGCGCGGGCGATGCGCACGTCGAGCCCTTTGCCGTCGGCGTAGCGCAGGCCCTCGAGCTCCAGCGGACCGGCCAGGCTGCCGCGGGCCTGCCGCACGCTCAGCGCGCCGTCGGTGAAGCCGCTGGCGCGGGCCAGCGCGAAGTCCAGGCCGGCGTTGCTGCCGAGCAACCACCACAGGCCCAGCGCCAGCAGCAGGAGCAGGACCAGCACGGCGACGCCGATGCGCCTGAGCCACTTCATGCGCGCCGTCCCGCGTCGCCGCAGCCCCGCACCACCGAATCCTTCCCCCGCTTGCGGGGGAAGGTGCCGACAGGCGGAAGGGGGGCTTCGGTACTACGGAGCAGGAGATCCGCGAGCACTCGAGCCGTCCCCGCAGGCTTCCCCCATCCGCCCTGCGGGCACCTTCCCCCGCACGCGGGGGAAGGCTCGATGTCATGCATGGCGGATAACGGATGGATGCGCATCACAGGTCCGGTCCTATCACCACGTGCAACTGGATCCCGTGCGCGTGGTCGTCGCGGATCGGCGTGCCCACGTCCACGCGGATCATTCCCACCGGCGAGAGCCAACGCACGCCCAGGCCGGCGCCGATGCGCGGCCGGTAATCGGTGCCGTCGAAGGCGTTGCCGGCATCGACGAAGGCGGCCATGCCCCAGTTGCGGGTGAAGTAGTGCTCCACCTCGGTGCTGGCCACCAGCAGGTTGCGGCCGCCGATCACGCGGTCGAAGCTGTTGCGCGGACCGATCGCCTGGTAGCCGTAGCCGCGTACGGAACGGTCGCCGCCGGCGAAGAAGCGCAACTGCGGCGGCAGCGCGCTGAAGTCGCCGGTGGAGGTGATGCCGGCGCTGGCGCGCAGGATCAGGCGGTCGCGCCGGGTGAAGGCGTCGATCCACTTGGCATCGGCGGCGAGCTGGCTGAAGCGCGTGCTCGACAGCAGCGCGCCGGCGGTGCTGCGCGCGTACACGCTGAGCGACCAGCCGTGCCGCACGAAGGTCGGATTGTCGCCGTGCTTCTTCGACAGCGAAACCTCGCCGAACACCAGCTTGCTGCGGCCGTGCTCGATGCCGGGCGCATTGTCCGGCTCGTTGCCGCGCTTGCCCACGGTGAAGGTGCCGATCAGCGCGTGCGCGCCCACGGTGCGCGTCCAGCCGTGCCACAGCTCGGTCTCGTTGCCGACCAGCTCCAGCGTGCGCGACTGCGAGGTGACCGTGTCGGCGTCGCGGAAGTTGGCGCCGAAGTTGAGGCTGCGTTCGTTGCTGCCCGGCAGCGGGATCGTGTAGAGCGTGGACAGCGTCTTCAGCCGCTGCGCCAGCACCAGCTCGTTCTTCCACTTGTGTCCGCGGCTGTTGACCCAGCGCCGTTCCAGGCCCAGCCGGATGCCGGCACCGGTATCGGTGCCGAAGAACGGCCCGCCGGTGTAGACGCTGCGCTTGGCCGGCTGCAGCTGCACCTGCACGTCGACCGTGCGGCTGGCGTCGTCGACGTCGGGCAGCACGTTCACCACCGAGAAGTAGTCGGCGCCGTTGAGTGCCTGCTGCAGGCGCAGCAGGTCGGCCTGGTCGAAGTACTCGCCGCGGTCGAACGGCACGTAGCGGTCGAGGAAGCCGGGATCGAACTGCGAACCCTTGAAGTCGACCTTGCCGAAGCGGTAGCGCGGCCCGGCCTGCCAGGCCAGCTCCACCACCGCGCTGTGGTCGGCGCGGGTCACCGCCACCTTGTGGGTGATCAGCTTGGCGCCGAGGAAACCGCTGGCGGTCAGCGCGGCACTGACGTCGTCACGCGCCTTCTCGTAGGCGCCGTGGTCGAGCACGGCACCCTTCAGCCGCTCGACGGCGCGCTCGGCGCGGCGGATCGGTGCGATCTTCAGCGCCGCCTCGTCCAGCTTCACGCGCACCTCGGTGATGCGCACCGGCTCGCCCGGCTTGACCGTCAGCGTGACCTGCCAGTCGTCCGCGCCGGCCTGGCGGAGCGTGCCCTGCACGCTGGCCTCGTAGTAGCCGTAGGGCTCCAGCGCCGCGCGCACCTCGTCCGGGGCTTCGTCGTACAGGCGGCGGATCTGCGCCTCGCTGACCGGCCGGTTGGCGTATTGCGACATCTCCACGCCGGACTGCACGGCAGCCTTCAGCGGGTCGTCCACGCCCTTGACCGTCAGCCGCACGCCGGCCTGTGCGGCCAGCGGCAGCAGCAGGAACAGCGCGGTCAGGCATCGGAGGGGGCGCATGCGTCGGGGAACGTCCCTGTGCGGGGGCCGGCGGGCGTGTCAGCTTAGCGGCGTGGATGTTTCCGCGGCATAAACGGGTGCGCTTTCGGGCGCCCGACACTCGAGCACAGCCGCATTTGATTTTGTTGACGGGGCAAGCCCCGTCAACCGACCTTGTCGCCCGCCCTGTGCGCGATCCAGGCGCCGACCACGGCGGAGAAGTACGGGATCGACTGCGCGGCCAGGATGAACATCCACAGCGTGCCCTCGATGTAGCGCGTACCGAAGGCATGCGCCATGCCGATGATGCACACCACCAGTGCGCAGGCCATCAGCAGTTCCTCGCGCACCGGGGCGAAGGCGGCGAAGCTCGACTCGCCCAGGCGCCGGCTCTTGGCGGTCACCACGAAGGCGGTCTTCTCGCGGGTCAGGCCATGCAGGATGCCGCGCGCGATCGCGTGGCTCAGGCCCATGCTGGCCACCGAAGCCATCAGCGTGTCGTACCAGCCGCAGGGCACGCGCGCGCGGTAGAGCACGATGCCGAAGATCGCCTTGGCGAAGAAGAAGCCGATCACCGGGATCAGGAACAGCTGCATCGGCAGGCTGAAGTACTGCGGATAGGCCACCATGCCGGCGGTCCAGAACAGCGCCATCAGGGTAAAGATCAGGTGCAGTGCGTCGGCGAACCAGCTGAACCAGCCGGTGAGGAAGTGGAAGCGCTGGCCGAGCGAGAGCGGACCCTTGCTGGTCATCCAGTCCCAGCGCCCTTTCAGGATCTGCATGGCGCCGAACGCCCAGCGGTAGCGCTGGCTCTTGTAGGCCTTGAAGTCGGCCGGGGTGAGGCCCTTGCCCATCAGCTCGTCGACGTAGACCAGCTCGTAGCCCGCGTGCATCAGGCGCAGGCCGAGCTCGGCGTCCTCGCAGATGGTCCATTCCGACCAGCCGCCGGTGCCCTCCAGTGCCGAGCGGCGGACCATGGTCATGGTGCCGTGCTGGATGATCGCGTTGCGCTCGTTGCGGTGGTGCATGCCGATGCGGAAGAAGCCGTCGAACTCCCACGCGGTCATGCGGCGGAAACGGTTGTGCTCGAAATCGCGATGCGCCTGCGGGCACTGCACCACGGCCACCTTCGGGTCGTGGAAGTAGCCGGTGAGGGTGGCCAGCCAGTCCTCGCGCACCACATAGTCGGCGTCGATCACCGACACCACTTCGGCGCGCGGGTCGGTTTCCTTCAGGCCGAAGTTGAGCGCGCCGGCCTTGAAGCCCGGCCACGGTTCCAGGTGGAAGAAGCGGAAGCGCTTGCCGAGCTGCTCGCAATACGCCTGCACCGGCTTCCACACGTCCGGGTTCTTGGTGTTGTTGTCGATCACCAGGACTTCGAAGTTCTCGTAGTCCAGCAGCGCCAGCGAGTCGAGCGTGGCGATCACCATCTCCGGCGGCTCGTTGTAGCAGGCCAGGTGGATGGAGACGAACGGCTGCTTGTCCGGCCGGTCGGGCTTGAGCATGCCGGCATGGCGCTGCCAGCGCCGGCGCCAGAGCACCTCGGTGAACTCGAAGCCGTTGATCAGCAGGATCGCCAGGATCGCGATCTGCGCCGGGAACAGGAGGACCAGCATGGTCCAGTCGACCCAGCTCAGGTAGAAGTTGAAGGGCAGCGTGGCCGACCACACCACCAGGCCGCAGGCGAGCTGGATCAGCAGGCAGAAGAACAGCCGGCCCATCAGCTTGAAGCGCTTGAACTTGCGCGCGAACCAGATCATCGGGATCAGCGCGAGCAGGCTCGCCGCCAGCGCCTTCCACGGCCAGGCCGTGTCCTCGGTGACCGGGCCGGTGAAGGGGAACTTCAGTTGCCGGTCGGCGTTGAAGGTGCCCCAGTAGGCGCCGGTGCGGCCCTCGCCCAGGTTCTCCTTCCATGGCTGGTCGAAGGCTTCCAGCAGGTAGTAGTCGATGTTGCGCGCCTTGGCCGCGTTCAACCAGTCGCGGATGAAGATCGCCTCGTTGGAGATCGACGGATCGGCGTATTCGTGGCGGTCGCCGTTGGATGGCCAGCCAATCTCGCCCACCACCACCGGCTTGTCCGGATACATCCGCACGATGTTCTGGTAGGCGCCGAGCGCCGCGTCCACGGCATCCTTGCGCGCGATACCGTTCCAGAACGGGAACAGATGGATGGTGATGAAATCGACGTGCTGGGCGAGCTCGGGATACTTGATCCAGATGTAGTCGGGCTCGGCGATCGAGACCGGCTGCCGGATCGCCGCGCGGGCGCGGTCGAGGTAGGCCTCCATCTGCTGCACGGTCAGGTCGCCGCGGAACAGCACTTCGTTGCCGACGATCACCCGATGGATGGTTTCCGGGTAGCGCCGCGCCAGCGCGATCAACGCATCGAGCTCCTTCTCGTTGTTGATCAGGCGCGTGTCGATGTTGGCGCCGGCCATCACCTTCAGCCCTTCCTTCTCGGCCAGGCGGTAGACCTGCGGGTTCTCCAGCGTGGAGTAGGTGCGGATGCGCGGGGTGTAGCGGCGCAGGAGCTTGAGGTCCGCGTCGATTTCCTCGTCGGACGGGAAATCCTGCTTGAGCGGGTTCTGGTAGCGCTGGAACACCGATACCGAGTAGCCGCTGATCGGCCCGTGGAAGTCCTCCGGGCCATGCGGGCGGTTGCCCCACCACCACAGTCCGATGTTCAGGGCCGCCACGATCAGCGCGAGCAGGATGGCCGCAAGCAGCGGGAACCGGCTGTCGTGTCTGGCTGCTGTGGCGCTCAAAAACGTTCCCCGTCGGACGCCTCCATGTGAGGCCAATCAAGCCCGCGGAGCTTAACGACCCGGGGGGAATGGCTCAATAAAGGCCGCGCGGGGTGGTCAGCGCGAGGTCAGCCGTCGGATCTCGCAGGGAGGGCTTGAGCCCACACCGCAAGGTCTCCGCGATTAGGGGAAGGGTGGGCCGAAGCCCGCCCTGCATCCCGGGGCGTGTCGCTTACCTGAGCAGCGAGCGCAGCATCCAGGCGGTCTTCTCGTGCTCTTTCAGCCGGCCGGTGAGCATGTCGGCCGTGCCTTCGTCGCCGCCGTCCTGGGCCACCTTGATGGCGCCGCGCGCGGTGTGGGCGGCGATCTCGTGGCCCTCGACCAGCTGGCCGACCATGTCCTTCCACTCCGGCACGCCCGCTTCCTCCTTGATCGAGGTGAGCTTGGCGAACTGGCTGTAGGAGCCGGGCGCGAACACGTCCAGGGTGCGGATGCGCTCGGCGATCTCGTCGGCGGCCAGCCACAGTTCGTTGTACTGGGTCTCGAACATGGCGTGCAGGCTGTTGAACTGCGGGCCGGTGACGTTCCAGTGGAAGCTGTGCGTCTTCAGGTACAGCGAGTAGGTGTCGGCGAGCAGCTTGGAGAGCTGGGTGGCGATGGTCTGGCGGTCCTGCGGGGCGATACCGATATTGGTCATGGCGGTCCCTCCTTGTGGGTACCGGTGCAAGGTACCGGCTGCCGTGTCCCGCGTGAAATGAATCGTTCCGATGGGCCCCATAGCCTGCGGCTATCATGTGCGGTCCCATGAACGACACCTCTCCCGCCGCGCCCCCCGAAGCCCGCCTGCGCACGCTGCGCGAGGCGCTCGCGGGCGTGTCCAGCCGCGACTTCGGACGCCTGCTGGGGCGCTGGCGCGGGCTCTCGCGGCAGCCGGACGCGCGCCGGCTCGATGCGCTGGCGGCCGACATCGCCGCCTCCGCGGCGAAACGCCAGGCGCGCGCCGCGGCCAAGCCGGCGATCCGCCTGGACGAATCGCTGCCGATCAGCGCCCGTGCCGAGGAGATCGTCGAGCTGATCCGCAAGCACCCGGTGGTGGTGATCGCCGGCGAGACCGGTTCGGGCAAGACCACCCAGTTGCCCAAGCTGTGCCTGGCCGCCGGCCGCGGCGAGGCGGGCATGATCGGCTGCACCCAGCCGCGCCGGCTGGCCGCGCGTTCGGTGGCGCGGCGAGTGGCGGAGGAACTGGGCACGCCGCTGGGCGAGCAGGTGGGTTTCCAGGTGCGCTTCAGCGACCAGGTATCGGAGCGCACGCTGGTCAAGTTCATGACCGACGGCATCCTGCTGGCCGAGACGCAGGGCGATCCGTGGCTCTCGTCCTACGACACCCTGATCATCGACGAAGCGCACGAGCGCAGCCTCAACATCGATTTTTTGCTGGGCTACCTCAAGCGGCTCGCGGCCAGGCGGCCGGAGCTCAAGATCATCGTCACCTCGGCGACCATCGACACCGCCCGCTTCGCCGAGCATTTCGGCGACGCGCCGGTGGTGTCGGTGGAGGGCCGTGCCTATCCGGTCGAGGTGCGCTGGCGTCCCGCCGACGCTGCCGCAGCGCCGCCGGCGCGCGACCGCGGGCCGCACGGCCGCGGCGCGTCCGAGCGGGTGCAGCAGGGCAGCGCCGAACACCTCGGCCTGGTGCTCGACGAAATCATGGCCGACCGCAGCCTGGGCGGGGCCCCAAGCGACGTGCTCGTGTTCCTGCCCGGCGAACGCGAGATCCGCGACGCGCACCTGCTGCTCTCGCGCCGCCAGTACCGCGAGACCGAGGTGCTGCCGCTGTACGCGCGCCTGTCGGCCGCCGACCAGGACCGCGTGTTCAAGCCCGGCCCGAAGCGGCGCATCGTGCTGGCCACCAACGTGGCCGAGACCTCGCTCACCGTGCCGCGTATCCGCTACGTGGTCGACACCGGCAGCGCTCGGGTGATGCGCTACAGCCAGCGCAGCCAGCTCGAGCGGCTGCATGTCGAGCCCATCGCGCAGGCCGCCGCCGACCAGCGCAAGGGCCGCTGCGGACGCATCGGGCCGGGCATCTGCTACCGCCTGTACGACGAGGCGGATTTCGAGAGCCGCCCGCGCTACACCGATCCGGAACTGCTGCGCTCGTCGCTGGCCAACGTGATCCTGCGGATGCTCTCGCTGAAGCTCGGCGAGGTCGATGAGTTCCCGTTCCTGGAGGCGCCGGACCCGCGCATGGTCGCGGACGGGTACCGCCGGCTGGCGGAGATCTCCGCGATCGACGAGCGCCGGCAGCTCACTGCGATCGGCCGCCAGCTCGCGCGGCTGCCGATCGACGTGCAACTGGCGCGCATGCTGGTGGAGGCGCACGAGCGCCAGGCCTTGCGCGAGCTGCTGGTGATCGTCGCGTTCCTTTCGATCCAGGACCCGCGCGAGCGGCCCGCCGATGCGCGCCAGCAGGCCGATGCGGCGCATGCGGCGTTCGCCGATCCGAAGTCCGATTTCGTCGGCGTGCTCAATCTGTGGCGCGAATACACGAAGGCGCACGAGGAGCTCACGCAGTCGAAGCTGCGCGACTGGTGCGGGCGGCATTTCCTCTCGTTCCTGCGCATGCGCGAGTGGCGCGAGCTGCACCGGCAGTTGTTGCTGGTGGTGGCGGAGCTGGGGTGGAAGCTGGACGCCAGCGAAAAGTCGACTCCCTCTCCCTTGCGGGGAGAGGGTTGGGGTGAGGGGGCACGCCCGCGAGAGATTCCAAGCGGAGGAGAAAAGGTGCGCGCTTCGCGCAGCGAAGCGCAAGGGCTTCGTCGCGCCAGGAAGGTTCAAGGCGAGCCCCGGCCCCTCACCCCAGCCGTCTCCCCACAGGGGAGAGGGAGCAAGAGTCCGGCGGTGGCTGAAGATGCCGCAAGCCCCGAGCTCTACGAGGCCATCCACCGCTCATTGCTCGCCGGCCTGCCCACCCAGGTCGGCCACAAGGACGAGAAGGGCGTCTACCGCTCCACCCGCGAGCGCCGCTTCCAGGTTTTCCCGGGCTCGGCGCTGGCCAAGGTTCCACCGGCCTGGGTCTTCGCCGCGCAGATTCTCGACGTCGGCGGTCGCGTGTGGGGCATGAGCTGCGCCCGCGTCGAGCCGTTGTGGATCGAGCAGCAGGCCGCGCACCTGGTGAAGGCGAGCTGCCGCGACGCGCACTGGTCGCGCAAGCGCGGCACCGTGGTCGCCTACGAGCAGGTCGGCCTGTTCGGGCTGACCCTGGTCGAGCGCCGGCCGGTGACCTTCCAGAAGCAGGATCCGGCCCTGGCGCATGCGATTTTCCTGCGCGAGGCACTGGCGCGCGGCGATCTGGACGCGCGCGCCGATTTCGTGCGCGCCAACCAGCGCGTGCTGGCGCAGGCGCACGAGATCGAAGCCAAGCAGCGCCGCGAGGGCCTCGTTCGCAGTGAGCAGGAACTGGCCGGGTTCTTCGAGGGCAAGCTGCCGGAAGACGTGGCCAGCACACGTGCGCTCGACACCTGGTACAGCCGCGCACGTCCGGCCGAGCAGGCCGCGCTGCGCTGGTCGCTGGACGAGGTGATGGCCGGCGGCGCGGGGCTCGATCCGAAGGCTTTCCCGGCCACGCTGGATATCCCGCCGCAGCGCTACAAGCTCGAGTACCGCTTCGTTCCCGGCGACGAGGCCGACGGCGTCACCCTGCAACTGCCGCTGGCGATGCTCAACGCGCTGCCGTCTGCGCGTTGCGAATGGCTGGTGCCGGGCCTGCTCGCCGACAAGGTGGCCGAGCTGATCCGCGGCCTGCCCAAGGCCTTGCGGCGCAACTTCGTGCCGGCGCCGGATTTCGCCCGCGCCTTCGTCGAGGCCGAGGCCCCGCGCGACCAGCCGCTGGTCGACGCGCTCGCCGCGTTCCTCCGGCGCACGACCGGCGTGGAGGCGCCGCCCGCGGAATTCGCTGCGATGGAACTGCCGCCGCATTTGAAGATGCGCTTCCGCCTGCACGACGAGCGCGGCAAGACCCTGGCCGCCGGTCGCGACCTCGCCGCCATGCGTGGCCAGTGGGAAGGCCAGGCGCGCGAGGCCTTCTCGCGCAAGACCGACGTGGAACTGACCCGCGAGGACGTCAGTCGCTGGGACTTCGAGGAAATTCCCGCGCAGGTGCGTTCCGAAGGCGGCCTCGCCGCGTTTCCGGCGCTGGTGGACCTGGGCGAGACGGTCGCGCTGCGCGTGTTCGAGCGCAGCGACGAGGCGCGCGCCGCGCACGTCAGGGGCGTCGAGCGCCTGCTGCGCAACGCCCTTGCCAGCGAGATGAAGCAGGCCCGCCGGCGCCTGCCGATCGCCAACGCGCTGTCGCTCAAGTACGCGCCGCTGGGCAGCGTGGAGTCGCTGCGCGAGGACCTGGTCGAGGGCGGCTTCACCGACCTGCTCGCGACGCACGACCTCGACGCACGCACCGCGGGCCAGTTCGAGGCGCTGCGCGCGGCGCTGGCGCGCGAGCTGTTCGGCGCCGCGGTCGAGCGCCTGAAGCTGGTCGAGCCGGCCATCGAGGCGCAGGCGGAGCTCAAGCCCTGGCTGGAACCGCCGCTGATCGGCTTCGCCCGCGCCAGCTACGACGACCTGCGCGAGCAGCTCGAGGCGCTGCTCGCCTCCGGCTTCGCCCGCGAGCTGCCGACCGCGCGGCTGGCGCATTACCCGCGCTACCTCAAGGCGATGCGCCTGCGCGCCGAACGCCTGCGCCAGGATCCGGCCAAGGACCAGCAGCGCATGCTGCAGGTGCTGCCGTACTGGCGCGAATACCTGCGGCACCGCGCCGGCGGCGTCGAAGGCCTGGACGAGTTGCGCTGGCTGATCGAGGAATGGCGCGTGTCGCTGTTCGCGCAGGAGCTGAAGACCGCCGAGCCGGTCTCCGCCAAGCGCCTGGCGCGCGCGCTCGAAGCATTGGGGTGATGGACTCGTCGCCGGATCGAATGCCGCGCTTCGTCCTCCCCCATCCGCCCTTCGGGCACCTTCCCCCGCAAGCGGGGGAAGGACATGTCGGCATGGGATCTTCCCCCTGCCGCACGGGTGGAGGCCCGACACGCGGGTAGATGTCCGGAAGGCGAAGAGCCGGATGTCTCGGCACTGGTCCTTCCCCCCGCAAGCGGGGGAAGGACGTGTCGGCATGGGATCTTTCCCCTGCCGCACGAGTGGAGGCCCGGCGCGCGGGTAGATGTTCGGAAGGCGAAGAGCCGGATGTCTCGGCACCGGTCCTTCCCCCGCCACGCGGGGGAAGGTGCCCGAAGGGCGGATGGGGGCGAACTTGCGGGAAGCCCAACACTGCCCCCGTGCGGTCTTCGCATCCGCTTCTTCTAGAATGTCGCTTCCCATGTCCCAGCCCGCCCACCCCGCATCGACACGCCTCGCCGCATGGCAGGAACGCGCCGCTGCCTCGCCCCCGCTGGCCGCCGCGCTGGCGGCCGGCACCCCGGCGAACGAAGGCGAGTGCGCGGACACGCTGGACCTGCTCGCGATGCTCGGCTGCGACGCGCAGACCCAGGCCGCGGCGGTGTGGTTCGAGCTGGCCCTGCGCGATCCGCAGGCATGGACCGTGCACGTACAGGCGCTGCCGCCGGAGCTGCAACGCCTGGTCGAAGGCCAGCTCGCCGCGCAGAAAGTCTGGGCCCTGCACGCGCAGCGCGAGACCGGCACTTCCGAGGGCCTGCGCCGGCTGCTGCTGGCGATCATCCGCGACCTGCGCGTGGTGTTCGTGCTGCTCGCGCGCCAACTGGCGAAGATGCGTGGCGCGGCGGCGCGGCCGGAGGCCGAACGCATGGCGCTGGCCCGGCTCACCCGCGACATCCACGCGCCGCTGGCCAACCGGCTGGGCATCTGGCAGCTCAAGTGGGAGCTGGAGGACCTGGCCTTCCGCTATTTGCAGCCGGACACGTACAAGCGCATCGCGCGCCTGCTCGACGAGCGTCGCGCCGACCGCGAGGCGTTCATCGCCCAGGTGCTGTCCGAGCTCGGCGCGGCGCTCGAGGCCGCCGGCATCAAGGCCGACCTGGCCGGCCGTCCGAAGCACATCTATTCCATCTGGAAGAAGATGCAGCGCAAGGGGCTGGAATTCGCCGACCTGTACGACATCCGCGCGGTGCGCATCCTGGTCGACAGCGTGGCCGACTGCTACGGCGCGCTCGGCGTCGTGCACGCGCAGTGGCAGCACCTGCCGCGCGAGTTCGACGACTACCTGGCGCGTCCCAAGGGCAACGGCTACCGCTCGCTGCACACCGCGGTGATCGGACCTGCGGGCAAGACGCTGGAGGTGCAGATCCGCACCCACGCCATGCACCGCGACAACGAGCTGGGCGTCGCCGCGCACTGGCGCTACAAGGAAGGCGGCGGCGCCGACGCGGAGTTCGAGGCCAAGATCGCCTGGATGCGCAAGCTGCTCGAGCCGCGCGCCGACGAGGACGTCGCGGCAGGGTTGCGCACCGAGCTGATGGAAGACCGCGTCTACCTGCTCACGCCCAAGGGCGAGGTGTTCGATCTTCCGCACGGCGCGACGGTGCTGGATTTCGCCTACTACGTGCATACCGAGGTGGGCCACCGCTGCCGCGGCGCCAAGGTCAACGGGCGCATCGTGCCGCTGACCCACCAGCCGCACAGCGGCGACCGCGTGGAAATCATCACCGCCAAGAACGCCGAGCCGAGCCGCGACTGGCTGTCGCCGCACCACGGCTACCTCAACACCAGCCGCGCGCGCGAGAAGGCGCGCGGCTGGTTCCGCCGCATCGCCTACGACGCCAACCTGGCCGCCGGCCGCGCGCTGCTCGAGCGCGAGCTGAAGCGCCTGGCGCTGCCGGCGGCCGACCTGACGAAACTTCCTGCGCACTTCCACCTCAAGACCCACGACGAGCTCCTGGTCGCGCTCGCCCTCGGCGAGGTCAGCGGCGGCCAGATCGCGCGCGTGCTGCAGGAGGCCGCGCAGCCGGTGGAACCGGCGCCGCCGCCGGCACAGCCGGTGGCGCGGCACGTCGCGCCCGACCACGGCGCCTTGCGCATCGAGGGCGTCGGCAACCTGCTCACGGTGCTGGCGCGCTGCTGCCAGCCGCTGCCCGGCGACAGCGTGCGCGGCTTCATCACCAAGGGTCGCGGCGTGTCGGTGCATCGCGCCGACTGCGCCAGCCTGGCGCGGCTGGCAAGGCGCGATCCGGACCGCGTCATCGAGGTGGAGTGGGGCAGGGCGTCGGCGCAGTCCTACCAGGTCGACATCGAACTGCGCGGCTACGACCGCAAGGGCTTGCAGAAGGACGTCACCAACCTGATCAGCAACGTCGGCACGCCGATCGTGGCCTCCTCCAGCCGCGTGGACGGGCGCACCGGCGAGGTGGAGATGCGTTTCACCTTGCGCGTGCGCGACTTCGAGCAGCTTTCCGGCCTGCTGGGCAAGCTGGTGGCGCTGCCGAACGTGGTGGAGGCGCGCCGCGTCAGCGCAAGCTGAATGCAAAGACTTCACCGGCCGGCGCGCGAAGTACGCGATGCTAAGCTGGATGCGTTGCCAGGACAGCTTTGGACCATGAGCGGACGCAGAGACCAAAACGGCCGGGACGGGCGCGCCGAACCCACGCTGGGCGATCTGGGCGACCTGGACGCGCCGCGCCATCCGCGCGCGGACGACCCGGACGACCGCCTGCCGCGCATCGACTTCGAGGCACCGCGGCGCGCGCCGCCGGGGCGCCATCGCCGCCTGCGCCTGCGCAGTTGGCACATGCTGGTGATCGTGCTCGCGCTGATCCTCGCCGGCGGCGCGTGGATGCTGTACCAGTACCAGAACAGCCTGCGCGAGATGGTCCCGCGCACCGAGCTCAACGACGTGCTCAGCCGCGCCGACAAGGCCCTGCAGGACGGCCGCCTGGACGGCACCGACGGCACCAGCGCGCGCGAGCTGTACCAGGCCGCGCGTGCGCTCGAACCGGACAACGACCGCGCCCGCGACGGCCTGCACCAGGTCGGCATGGCCGAACTCTCGCGCGCCGACACCGCCTACCGCGCCGGCCGCCTGGACGAGGCGCAGCGCGAGCTCGCCGTCGCCCGCGAACTGCTCGGCGGCGGCACCGACGTGGACCGGCTCGGTCGCATGATCGAACAGACGCGCGGCGCCGCCGAACCGGCCGATGGCCTGGTGGACCAGGCGCAGCAGGCGCTTGCCGCGGGCAAGCTCACCGGCGCGGACGGCGCCGGCACGCTGTACCAGCGCATGCTCGCCGCCGATCCGGACAACGCCGTCGCCAGGCACGGGCTGGACCAGGTCGGTGCCGCCCTCGCCAACCAGGCGCGCGCCGCGCTTGCCCACGACGATCCGAACGCCGCCTCCACCACCATCGACCAGCTCGCTGCGCTGCTGCCCACCTACGGCGACCTGCCGGCGCTGCGCGCCGCGCTCGCGCAGGCGCAACAGAAGGATGACGGCGCGCTGCTGGAAGCCATTTCGCAAGGCCAGCAGGCGCTGCGCGACGGCCGCATCAGCGGCGCCGGCGACGACACCGCGCTGGCGCATTTCCAGGCTGCGCTGAAGTTGGACCCGGAGAATCCGCAGGCGCGCGCCGGCCTGGGCCAGGTCGCCCAGGCCCTGGTGGTGCAGGCCAACGCGGCGCTCGATGCCGGCGACACGGAGCAGGCCTCCGGCCTGCTCGACCAGGCCGAAGCGCTCGCGCCCAAGTCGGCCGACCTCGCCGCGGCGCGCGCGCGGTTGCGCACCACGCTCGCGCAGGCCAAGCCGGTTCCTGCGCAAAAGCCCGCACCCGCCACGGCGCCGCCGCAGCAGTCCGCGCCACAGCCTTCCACGGCGCCGCCGCCGGCGCCGCAAGCCGAACCGCCCCCGCCGCCTCCGCCGCCCCTGAGCGCCGACCAGATCGAGCAGGTCGCCGAGCTGGTGCGGCAGGCCCGCAGCGCCGCCTCGCAGGGGCAGATCATGCTGCCGCCGGGCGAGAGCGCCTACGACCTGTACCGCAATGCGCTGGCCATCGACGGCAACAACCAGGCCGCGCTGCAGGGTCTGGAAGACCTGCCCAACCTGGTCGTGCAGCAGTTCAACCAGGCGTTGTCCGGCGGCAGGCTGGACAAGGCCGGCGAGCTGCTCGGCGCGCTCGGCGACCTTTCACCCGGCGATTCCAACGCCAGCGTGCTGCGCACCCGGCTGGTCGACGCCTGGCTCGACCAGGCCGAGCAGCAGCTCGATCGCGGCGACCGCGCCAATGCCGCGCAGTCGATCGCGCAGGCGCGCAAGCTCGCACCGTACCAGCCGCGCGTGACCGAACTCTCGCTGCGCCTGCAGTCAGGCCGCTGAGCCGCGTCGCATGACCGTCGCGGTGTTCGGGGCCAGCGGCCAGATCGGCCACTTCCTGCTGCCGCGCCTGCGCGCGCGCGGTGAACCGGTGATCGCGGTGAGCCGCCGCTCGCATGCCGATGGTGAGGGCGTGCACTGGCTCGAAGGCGGCCTGCCCGACGGCGTGCCCGCGTTGCCGCCGGTCAGCGCCATCGTCAGCTTCGGCCCGTTGCAAGCGTTCGCGCGCTGGCTTGCGGCCGCGGCACCGTCCAACGCCCCGCGGATCGTCGCCACCAGCTCGATGAGCGCGCAGAGCAAGGCCGAATCGCCGGTGCCCGCCGAGCGCGAGATCGCGCGCCAGCTCCAGCAGGGCGAAGCGGAACTGGCCGCCGCCTGCGCGGCGCTGGGCTGTGGCTGGACCGTGTTGCGGCCCACGTTGATCTATGGCGCCGCGCGCGACAAGAGTCTTACCCCGCTGGCCCGGCGCGCCATGCGTATGCGCGTCTTCGCGTTGCCCGCGGGCAGCGGCCTGCGCCAGCCGGTGCATGCCGACGACATCGCACTGGCGGCGCTGGCGGCGATCGACCGCCCCGCCAACCGCGTGTTGATGCTCGGCGGCGGCGAGCGGCTGCCCGCCAGCGAAATGTTCGCCCGCGTCCACCGCAGCCTGCCGGTCGCCACGCTGCCGCTGCCGTTGCCCGCATGGATGCTGCGCTTGGCGCGCCACGCGGTGCCGCGGCTGCGCGGGCCGCTGATGCGGCTGGAGTCGGACCTGGTCGCCGACAACGGCGAATTGGAACGCCTGCTCGGCGTGCATCCACGCCCGTTCCGGCCCGACGAGACCTGCTGGCGTCCCTGATCGGGTCCGCGAGGGGAAGGCTCGGACAAGTGGACCGCGCTTCGAATCCTTCCCCCGTGAACGGGGGAAGGTGCCCGCAGGGCGGATGGGGGAAGCCTTGCGATAGGCACCACCCAGGCATCGCCTCCAGAACACCCCCATCCGCCTGTCGGCACCTTCCCCCGCGTCCGCGGAGGAAGGCTCGGCTTTGTGGACCGCGCTTCGAATCCTTCCCCCGTGAACGGGGGAAGGTGCCCGCAGGGCGGATGGGGGAAGCCTGGCGAAAGGCCCACCTGGGTATCGCGTCCAAGAGCGCCCCCATCCGCCTGTCGGCACCTTCCCCCGCGTTCGCGGAGGAAGGCTCGGCTTTGTGGACCGCGCTTCGAATCCCTCCCCCGTGAACGGGGGGAAGGATCGAAGCGGGCCGTCCGCCTCTGCCCGGAAATCGTCACGCGCGGGCCATCCCGGCGCCTCGCCCGCGGGCCCGCGTTCAGATGCGCGCGGGGTGGCACGCCCTATGATCGGGTTTACCTTGGATCCAGGTTCCCGACCTTGGCACTGAACTCCCGCATGGGCGCGTTCGCGCGCCACGCCTGGCGCTGGCTGCGCATCCCGTTCTGGGTGGTGCTTGGCCTGGGTCTGGGCTTCCTGCTGCCGTACACGCTGATCCTCAACAAGCGCGTGCAGGACCGCTTCAACGACCTGGTCTTCGCCGTGCCCACGCGCGTCTACGCGCGGCCGCTGGAGCTGGCGCAGGGCGTGCCGATGTCGCCCTCCGCGCTGGAACTGGAACTGACCTTCGCCGGCTACACCCACGACGCCAACGGCAAGGTGCCGGGGAGCTGGACGCGCAACGGCAGCCGCTACGTGATCTCCTCGCGCGGCTACGCCGGCCCGGACGGCGGCGAGCTGCCCAAGCGCATTCGCGTGACGCTGGGCAAGGGCCAGGTCGACGCGGTGGCCGACGCCACCAGCGGCGAGCCGATCAAGCTCGCCCACCTCGACCCCGCGCGCATCGCCACCGTCTACGGCGCACAGCAGGAAGAGCGCCGCATCGTGCGCCTGGCCGACGTGCCGCCGCTGCTGGTCAAGGGCCTGCAGGCGGTCGAGGACCGCGACTTCAAGCATCACATCGGGCTGGATTTTTCCGCCATCCTGCGCGCCGCCTTCGCCAACCTGCGCGCCGGCCACACCGTGCAGGGCGGCTCCACGCTGACCCAGCAGCTGGTGCGCAACCTGTTCCTGGACCGCAACCAGAACCTGGTGCGCAAGTTCAACGAGGCGCTGCTCTCGCTGCTGATCGAGGCGCACTACTCGAAGGACCGCATCCTCGAGGCCTACATCAACGAAGTGTTCCTGGGCCAGCAGGGCAACCAGGCCGTGCACGGCTTTGCGGCGGGTGCGGAGTTCTACTTCGGTCGCCGCATGGAAGACCTGCGGCCGCAGGAGATCGCGCTGCTGGTCGGCATGGTCAAGGGCCCGAGCTACTACGACCCGCGCCGCTTCCCCAAGCGCGCGCTGGAACGGCGGAACCTGGTGTTGAAGGAGTTCTACGACACCGGCCTGCTCGACGCCAACCAGGCCAACGCCGCGCAGGCGGCGCCACTGGACATCGCCTCCAGCGCGCAACTGCCGCACAACCGCTTCCCGGCCTTCATGCAACTGGTGCGCGCGCAGATCACCAACGATTTCGACGACGAGACGCTGCGCGACGGCAAGCTGTCGATCTTCACCACGCTCGATCCCGCCGCCCAGCTCTACGCCGAGCAGGCGGTCGCCAATTCGCTCAAGGGCATGGGCAAGCGCGGCGACAAGGTGCAGGCGGCCGGCGTGGTGACCGACACGCGTACCGGCAACGTGCTGGCGGTGGTCGGCAGCAAGTCGCCCGGCGACACCGGCTTCAACCGCGCGCTGGACGCGCGCCGGCCGATGGGCTCGCTGGTCAAGCCGTTCGTCTATCTGGTCGCGCTGACCGATCCGGCGCACTGGAACCTGGGCACGCCGCTGGACGATTCGCCCATCATGCTGCGCCAGCCCAGCGGCAAGACCTGGATACCGCAGAACGACGACAACCAGTCGCACGGCTTCGTGCCGATGGTCGACGCGCTGGCGCATTCGTGGAACCTGGCAACCATCCACCTGGGCCTGGCGGTGGGCGTGCCGCGGGTAAAGGCGTTCCTCGAATCGTTCGGCCTTACCGACGTCAACCCGAGCCCGTCGATGCTGATCGGCGCGGTCGACCTGTCGCCGTTCCAGGTCGCCCAACTCTATGAATACCTCGCCGCCGACGGCCACGCGCTGCCGCTGCTGGCGGTACGCGGCGTGGTCGACGGCAGCGGCCACACCATCAAGCGCTACGAGGTCGAGGGCGGCAAGGGCGAGTACCAGGAAGCGGTGCGCCTGATCACCTGGGCGATGCAGCAGGTGGCCGATTACGGCACCGCGCACAGCCTGGGCGATTCCTCGCTGGCCTGGCTCAACGCCGCCGGCAAGACCGGCACCAGCAACGACATGCGCGACAGCTGGTTCGCCGGCTTCACCGCCGACCGCCTGGCGGTGTTCTGGATGGGTCGCGACGACAACAAGCCGACCGGCCTGTTCGGCGCCACCGGCGGCCTGCGCGCCTGGCAGGACCTGTTCCGCCACCTGCCCACGCGGCCGCTCTCCGCGGCGCCGGGCGAAGGCCTGGAAATGGCCTGGATCAATCCGACCGATGGCAAGCCGACGCAGCCGGAGTGCGAGGGCGCGCGGCAGTTCCCGGTCGTCGCCGGCTCGCTTCCGCCGGAAACCGAAGGCTGCTTCTGGCAGCGCATCGGCGACATGTTCAACGGCGATGGCGCGCCCGCGCCGGCTGCCACCACTCAACCCTGATTTTCATTCGCCTGGTTTCCTTCGCCTGATTTTCTTCGCCCGAACTTCTTCGCCCGAGATCCTTTCGATGTCCGCCGTTGCACGCTATCGCCTCGCCACTCCCGCGCTCGCCGCCCTGCTGCTCGCCGGCTGCTTCAACGCGCCGCCGCAGGAGGAGCGGCCGGTCCGGCCGGCCTACGACATGGTCGCGGCGATCCGCGCCGCCGGCGCGCGCGAGCAGTCGGTGATCGACGTGGCGCCGCTGCGTGATCCTGGCGTCAGTGCGTGGCAGGACGCCGCCCAGGCCGACGAACGCGCCGGCCGCTACACCGATGCCGCGGCCAAGCTCGACCAGGCGCTCAAGCTCAATCCCGACTCGCCCGACCTGCTGCAGGACCGGGCCGAAGTCGCCATCCGCCTGCATGACTACGCGGGCGCCGAACGGCTCGCGCGGCAGTCCTGGTCGCTCGGTCCGCAACTGGGTCCGCTGTGCGCGCGCAACTGGCAGACGGTGGTGGAAATGCGTCTGCAGGCCGGCGACGAAGCCGGCGCCGCCGCCGCCCGCAAGGGTGTGCAGGGGTGCCACAAGGAAGGTGTGCCGCGCTATTGAGCGGCGCTCGCGCGTCTCACTCCGCCTTCGTTCCCACAACCACGATCCGCATCTTCGCGAGCCCCGGCCCCTCACCCCAACCCTCTCCCCGGAGGGGAGAGGGAGCAAGGCGGTTCCCGCGCGGGTCTTGCTCGAGGCTGCTGCTTCTGGCTCCCTCTCCCCTGCGGGGAGAGGGCTGGGGTGAGGGGCCGGGGCTCGCCTCAGGCGATGACCGAAGCCGAATGAAAATCAGCCCGCGGCAGCCTCGAACCGCACCACCTCAGAACATCGCCACCAGCACCAACACCAGCCCGGCGATGCTCACCGCCCACACCAGCGTGCGCACGTACGGAATCCCCGCCGCATAGATCGGCACGTAGACCAGCCGTCCCCAGAAATACAGTTGCGCGCCCAGCGCGCTGGTCGCGTCCTGCCGCCCCGTCGCCACCACCGCGAGCACCAGCGCCGCGAAGAACGCGAAGGTCTCCAGAAAATTCGCGCGTGCGCGATCCAGCCGCCCGGCCACGCCGGTCAATACTGCCGGCGGCTCATCGCGCGAACTGGCCGCCCAGGCCGTCCCGCGCTGTCCCATCCCCGCCACGGCGGCGACGAGAATCTGCACCAGCCCGAGGATCACGCTCCACACCAGCATGCGGATTTCGATGCTCACGGTTTGCTCCTTCGGTTGGACGAGGCGGATGGTGATCCACTCGGTGGACTGAAGCTACCGTCGTGCACGATCAAAGCTCGGCGGCGATCCGCCATTCGCTTCGTAATACGGCTGCATAGGACTGGCCAGGTGCAGGATCGCCACCGATCGCCTCTCGCACCGCCTGGGCGCGCGCCGCGCGTGCGGGCAGTCCGGGACGTCGCGGGACTTCACCGACGACCTGCCACCGACCGGATGCGAACTCGTGCAGCACCACGAACCAGGCGCGTGGTGTCGGGGAGGGGACGGTCGGCTTGGACATGGCAGATCCCGCATTCTCGGTGACATGTCCAGACATCATGGCATGCGCCTCGAATGCGGCCGCCAACTCCCGCAAACCATGCGCGGTGCAACGGCTCAGCGCGCTATGTCCGGCCGCAGGTGGAGAACCAGTCCCGCGCACACCAGGCCGAAGCCGACCCGCGGCGCGACGAACGCCACCAGCCCGGCCATCGCGAAGATCGCCAGCGCCGCGAGCGACCGCCGCCGGGCCAGGCGGCGCGTGCGTTCGGCCACGCGCTCGGCGTCGGCCAGCACCTGCCGCTCGAACAGGTTGTAGGCGATGTCGATGCACACGAAGAGACCCGCGTAGAACACCACCGGCGCCGACGCCAGACCGGTACGCGCGACCCATGACGTGGCGAAGGGCAGCAGCGACACCAGGAACAGGTGCAGGAAATTCGTCCACATGAAGCCGAGCGTCGGCGGACCGGCCAGGCGCATCAGGTGATGGTGGTTGATCCAGATCACCGCGATGAACAGGTAGCTCACCACGTAGCTGATGGCCGTCGGCCACAGCGGCAGCAGCGCCGAGAACGCCGCCACGTCGGGCGCTTTCAGTTCCAGCACCATGATCGTCACGATCACCGCGAACACCGCGTCGGAGTAGCCGGCCAGCCGGTGCGCGGTCGCCTTTTCCTCAGCCATGGCGCTTCCCCGAGTCGCGGGTGGATGGAAGGCAGCCATGGTGCGCCGGCATGGCCATGCTCGCCAGTGCGCGCGCGCACCGGCTCGGCGATACTTGGCGGATGACCGATCCCGACGACATCGGCGCGCTGCTCGACGCCGACGGCCCGTTCGCCCGTGAGCTGCCGAACTTCGCCCCGCGCCTGGCGCAGCAGGCGATGGCGCGCGCGGTCGCCGATGCGATCGCCAACCGCGACACGCTGGTCGCCGAAGCCGGCACCGGCACCGGCAAGACCTACGCCTACCTGGTCCCGGCATTGCTCTCCGGCGAGCGGGTGATCGTCTCCACCGGCACCAAGGCGCTGCAGGACCAGCTCTTCTTCCGCGACCTGCCGAAGGTGCGCGCCGTGCTCGGCACCCGCGGCAAGGCCGCGCTGCTCAAGGGCCGCGCCAATTACCTGTGCCTGTACCGGCTGGACCAGACCGTGCGCGAGGGCAGTACCTTCGAGCGCACGGAGGCCTCGCAACTGGCGGCCATCCGCGCGTGGTCGGCGCGCACCCGCGCGGGCGACCGCATGGAGCTGGCCGAGGTGCCGGAGGAATCGGGGCTGTGGCCGCGCGTTACCTCCACGCCGGAAAACTGCGTCGGCGTCGAGTGCCCGTTCTTCGACGACTGCCACGTGGTCAAGGCGCGCCGCGAAGCGCAGGAGGCGGACCTGGTGGTGGTCAACCACCACCTGCTGTTCGCCGACCTGGCGCTCAAGCAGGAGGGCTTCGGCGAGATCCTGCCCGGCGCCGGCGCCTTCATCCTCGACGAGGCGCACCAGGTGCCGGAGCTCGCCGGGCAGTTCTTCTCGCAGAGCGTGAGCGCGCGCCAGCTCGCCGACCTCGCCGCCGACACGTTGCGCGAATGCAACGGCGTGACTGGCGCCATCGGCCTGCTGCTCGAACCGGCCGAGGCCTTGCAGGGGGAATTGCGCCGCCTGCGCCTGGCGATGGACGCGCTGCCCGCGCGCGGACCGTTCCAGCAACTGGACGCGCTGGCCGCCGTGCACGAGGGCCTGCGCGACCTCGGCGAACTGCTCGCTGCCTTCACCGACCTGCTGGCCTCGCAGGCCGAACGCTCGCGCGGCCTGGCCAATGCGCACGAACGCGCCGCCGCGCTCACCGAGCGGCTCGACCGCATCGTCGAGGGTGGCGGCGAGCAGGACGTGCGCTGGTACGAACTGTTTCCGCACGGTTTCGCGCTGCACGCCACGCCGCTGGACCTGGCCGCACCGCTGCGCGCCATGCGCGAACGTACCCAGGCGGCGTGGATCCACACCTCCGCCACGCTCTCGGTCGCCGGCAGCTTCGACCACTTCGCCCGCCAGCTCGGCCTGGATGATCCGCAGACGCTCAACCTGGACAGCCCGTTCGATTACGCCCGCCAGGCGCTGTGCTACCTGCCCGCGGGCCTGCCGGACCCGGGCGCACGCGACCACACCGAGCGCGTGATCGAGGCCGCGCTGCCGGTGCTCGAGGCCTCCCACGGCCGCGCCTTCCTGCTGTTCACCTCGCACCGCGCGCTGCGTCGTGCGGCCGAGCTGCTCGCCGACCGCGTGCCGTGGCCGCTGTTCGTGCAGGGCAGCGCGCCGCGCCATCAGTTGCTGGAGGATTTCCGCGCCAGCGGCCACGGCGTGCTGCTCGGTGCGGCCAGCTTCTGGGAAGGCGTCGACGTCGCCGGCGAGGCGCTCAGCGTGGTGGTGATCGACAAGCTGCCCTTCGCCGCACCCGACGATCCGGTGCTGCAGGCGCGCCTGGATGCGCTGGAGCAGTCGGGCATCAACCCGTTCATGGGGTGGCAGGTGCCGGCCGCCGCGATCGCGCTCAAGCAGGGCGCCGGCCGGCTGATCCGCGACGTGCACGACCGCGGTGTGCTGATGCTGTGCGACCCGCGCCTGACCACCAAGGGTTACGGGCGCCTGTTTCTCGCCAGCCTGCCGCCGATGCCCCGCACGCGCGAACTGGCGGACGTGCGGGGGTTTTTCGACGTTGCGCCCGCGGCGAGCGCCGCCGCGGGCGGTTGATGGAGCCCAGGCGCGCAAGCCCGGCGCACAGGCGGATCGGACGCAGGTCACCCCATGCCGTGTGGCATGCGGCTAATCTGCGCCGGACCGGTCCGTGCGGGCAGGCTGTCCGGAGGTGACGAGGATGAAGTGGGAACAGCGGTTACGCCGTCTCAGCGTCGCCCAGCGCCTGGCGCTTTTCCTGCTCCTGGTGCTGCTGCCGCTGGTCGCGCTGAGCGTGGTCAGCGTGGCGGTGCTCAACGAGCAGGAAGCGGCTTTCAGCGAATCGGTGGAGGAGTCGGTCACCACGCTGCTGCCGCTCAGCACGCTCGAGCACTACCTGCAGCGCGCGCTGGTCGATGAGCTGGAAGAACAGACCGGCGAATCCACGCCCAACTTCGCTGCGCTGTCGGACACCATCGACAAGACCTTCGCCGGCATCGAGGCCGTCGACCGCGGCAGCGGCATCGCCTCGGAAGTGGACGAGGCCCAGCAGGCCTGGGCCAGCGCGCGTCCCTCGGTGCGGCGCCTGATCGAACAGGTCAGGCGATTGCCCAGGGGTCCAGCCGACGCCGCGGCCGATGCGCGTGCGCAGACCGAACTGCAGGCGGCCATCGACGATGTCGCCCAGGCCCGCCGCCAGCTCACCGCCGTGGTCAAGGGCCGCTACCTGCGGGCGATCGCCGAGCGCCACCGGCAGCTGCGCTGGCTGGTCGCCGGGTGGGCGCTGACCCTCCTCGCAGCCGGGTTGCTGGTGACGGTATTCGTGCGCTCGCTGCTGCGGCCGATCCACGAGCTGGGCCGTGCCGCGCGCAGCATGGGCGAGGGTGTGCCCGGCGTGCGCGCGCCGGTCACCGGCAGCGACGAGCTGACCCTGCTGGCCGAGCGTTTCAACGAGATGGCGACCTATTGGGAAGCCTCGCGGCAGAGCCTGCTGACCGAAGCGGCGCAGGACCCGTTGACCGGCGTGCTCAACCGCCGCGGCGTGCTGGCTGCGCTGGAGACCGACCTGGCCACGCACGCGCGCGAGCAGGCGCCACTCAGCCTGTTCATGGTCGACCTGGACCGCTTCAAGGCGATCAACGACCAGTTCGGCCACAGCGCCGGCGACCGCGCGTTGGTCTGGGTGGTGGCGCGGCTGCGCGAGATGCTGCGCGAGGGCGACCGGCTGGGCCGCTACGGCGGCGACGAGTTCCTGGCGGTGCTTCCACGCACGACGCTGGCGCAAGCCCAGGACATCGCACGGCGCATCGAGGCCAGCCTCAACGAGGCGGCCGCGCGCGAGTCCGCGCGGCCCGGCGCCAGCATCGGCATCGGCGCCGCGCCCGAGCACGGCTGGGAGGCCGCCTCGCTGATCGACGCGGCGGACCGCATGCTCTACGCCCGCAAGGGCCAGCGCCGGACGGATGCGGATACGGGGCGGCGTTCCACTTCGGCCGCCGGCTGACGTGCCGGCTCGGCTGACCGCCGCGCCCGCTTTCGCGAACTAGCGCTAGCGCAGCGACATCACCGGGCGGCTGCGCGTCGCCTGGCGGCGGCGGTCGGTGCGTTCGCAGGCTGTGGATAGAGCCGGAGAAAATCCGCGGCGGCCGTTCGCGCCCGCTCGTCGATCTCCTTCGCGCCTGGTGCCGTGCGCAGGCGCAACAGCATGCCCATCATCAGGTCGCCCCAGAGCAGCGCGAGAAAGCGGCCGGCCATGTCGGCCGGGGCGCCGGCACCGACCAGCCCGGCCGACTGGGTTTGCGCGAGGATCTCGCGCACCGTCGTGCAGATCGCCTGGCGGGCGGTCTGGAGCGTCGCGGCCACCTCCGGCGCGCGCGGTGCTTCGGTGATCGCGAGCCGGAACACTGCCATCACCGCCGGATCGCTGACCTCGCGCAGGACGGTCGCGCCGAGACCTGAGAGTACGGTGGCGAGTTCTTCCCGGTCGCTTGGTCGAGGCAGTTGGCCGGGCAGCCGCATGCGTCCCGCGCGATCGGCGATGCATGCCGCCAGCATCGCCTGCTTGCTGCCGAACAGCGCGTACAGCTCGCGCTTGGAGACCTGCGCGCGCGTGGCGATCTTCAAGGTGCTGGCCTGGGTGTAGCCGTGCTCCATGAAGGACTCCATCGCGGCGCGCAGGATCCGCTCGCGCGCCGGCGTTGGACCGGATTCGACGATCGCCTGCTTCTTCACGGAAAGCCTCTTGCGTTGGTACTGGATGGTACCGTAGCATGCCGGCACTGGTACTTGGCGGTACCAAGGACGCTCCGCCGAGCCCGAAAGCCCACCGCCGCGGGAGTCCTCCATGTCACCGGCAAACATCTTTACCCTCCAGCTCGTGCTGGGCTACGTCGCCTGGCTGCTCTGCTATCGGGCATACCTCTGGCCCCGGCTCAAGACGATGGACCCAGTCGACGCGCACCGCGCCATCGCAACCCTGCACAGCTTCCGGTTCTTTGGCCTGGTCTTCGTGATACCGGGAGTCGTGGGCTCGCATCTGCCTGGCAGTTTCGCCGGGTTGGCCGCATACGCCGACCTGGCTACCGGGGTGCTGGCGATCCTCGCGCTTCTGGCCGTGAGGCTGCGGCCGCTGTTCTGGCTGTTCGTGGTCGCCTTCAACGTCGTGGGCATTGCCGACCTGCTGGTGGACTACTACCACGCCGTCCATGCCCATCTTCCGGACGTGGCGGGAGAGCTGGGCGCCGCCTACGTCATCCCGGTGATCTACGTGCCGCTGCTGATGATCACGCACGTGGCCGCGTTCTATCTGCTGGCGCGTCCGCCGGCCCGGCAGCCCGCGGTGCAGGCCGCGCGGGCTGCTGCCGCGTGAGGACCGGCCGACCTTCGCGGAAACCCTGCTCTCCGCGGGTGTCCGGCGCTCGCTAGCGTACCCAGATCACGCATCCAACCTTTGCGTCGATGCGGCGCACCCACGGGTGCGGTTCCGTGCGGCTATGGCGCGTATGCGCTGGATTGCCAGGCTGTCCGGAGCCGCGCGATGCGCTTGCATGCGGTCTTCACGCCGGTGGGTTTATTGGCCTCCGGCGGCGCGCGCAGGCGCCCGTGTCGGGCCACCAGCGGGGGCTGGGGGCCTGCGTTGCAGGTTCACGCCAGCCATCGGGGACGCCAGCCATGCGCGCCATACCGCTTTCGTTCGCGGCCATGCTGTCCGTAGCAGTAGGGCTTGGCGGGGTGCTGTGGTCGGCGGCGCAGGCGCAGTCGACGCCACAGGCAACGCCCGCGCCGGCGGCGAGCCAGCCCTCCAGCGGGCTGAGCCAGTCCGACATCGCGCGCATGCTGCCGGCCACCGACATGGGAGCCGGCGCCTTCCGCAAGGACGACCCGCACCTGCAGCAGGTCGACGACAGCCCGGCCACACCCTTCGATGCCGCACCGATCCCGCACAACCCGCTGGCGCCCGACGCCGATCCGGTAGGCGCGAAAACCTGCATCGCCTGCCATTCGCTGGAGGACATGCACGCCGCCCACTCGCTGCACGTGCAGTCGTTCAACGCCGGCGCCGCCCACAGCGGGCCGCAGGCGGCCTGCGAAAGCTGCCACGGCCCCGGCTCGGAGCACGCGAAGAACCCGGCGCAGCCAGGCTCGATCATCGCCTTCACCCACGACGCCAAGACCGACGTGCACACCCAGACCACGGTCTGCCTGGGCTGCCATGCCGGCGGCGCGCGCCAGCACTGGCTCGGCTCGGTGCACGAGGCGCGCGGGCTGTCCTGCAGCGACTGCCACAACCCGATGGCGCGGCTGTCGCCCGAAGGCGTGCTGGCCAAGCCCACGATCAACGAGGTCTGCGCCACCTGCCACAAGGACATCATGGCCAAGTTCAACCGGCGCTCGCACATGCCGCTGCCGGAAGGGCAGATGGCCTGCACCGATTGCCACAACCCGCACGGCACGCTGACCCGTCCGCTGCTGAAGACCGACACGGTCAACGAGACCTGCTACACCTGCCACGCCGAGAAGCGCGGACCGTTCCTGTTCGAACACGCACCGGTGCGCGAGAACTGCCTCAACTGCCACGACCCGCACGGCTCCAACCAGCAGACCCTGCTGGTGGCGCCGGTGCCGATGCTGTGCCAGCAGTGCCACACCATGACCCGCCACCCGAACGACCTGCAGGTGCCGACCAACCTCGGCCGCGGGCCGAACCCGGACGAGCGCCTGATGGGCCGCGCCTGCCTGACCTGCCACACCAACATCCACGGCTCGAACAACCCTTCGGGCTCGCGCTTCCACAAGTAGGAACGGACGGGGGAGGAGTACGCCATGCGCACGATCCATCCGATGTCCCGCGCCATCCTCCTCGCGCTGCTCGCCGGCGCGCCGCTGGCGCACGCCAGCGACGGCAGCGACACCATGCGCGTGGGCGACATGCAGTACGGCAACGGGCTGGACCCGCGCGGCTGGTCGCCGCTGATGACGCCTGATCCGGACGGCATGTCGTGGCTGCACCCGGGCATGCTGCGCACGCCCAGCGGCGCGCTGTATCCGTATCCGTACGACCTGGCCGGCAAGCCGCTGGGGCAGGGCGGCGATTGGACCTACTGGGGCCTGCTGCAACTGGGCTACATCCACCTGGGCGGCGACAGCAACGCGGAATTCTT
The DNA here is from genome assembly GCF_049727805.1 of Frateuria sp. YIM B11624. Classification (NCBI taxonomy): domain Bacteria; kingdom Pseudomonadati; phylum Pseudomonadota; class Gammaproteobacteria; order Lysobacterales; family Rhodanobacteraceae; genus Frateuria; species Frateuria sp. YIM B11624. The sequence continues at coordinate 3,068 of NZ_JBCNYA010000037.1, read as the reverse complement.
CCGCCAGTACACCGACTGGAAGAACGGCGCGGCACTGGGCCTGCTCGCGCTGGGCTTCGACAACCCGAGGACCGGCAGCTACGTCGAATTCCGCGGCAGCCGCCTGAGCGGCAACGACCAGTACTACCGCCTGCGCGCCGGTCGCTACGGGCACTACAAGGTCGAGGCGTTCTACCGCGACATCCCGCACACGGTGTCGACCAATGCCTTCCCGATCTGGGACGGCATCGGCAGCAGCAACCTCACCCTGCCGGCCGGACTCACGCCGGGCGGCAGCACGATCGCCGCCGTGCAGCAGGCTTCCGCAGCCGCGCCCAGGCGCACGATCGGGCTGACCCGCACGCGCACGGGCCTCAGCCTCGAAGGCGAGCTCTATCGCGACTGGATCGGCTTCGCCTCGATCACCAGCGAGAAGCGCGACGGCACGCGGCTGTGGGGCGGGCCGATGTTCTTCAACTACCCGTTCTTCACCGACACCGGCTCGCCGTTCGGCGGCGACGGCGGCATCATGGAGACGGTCCGGCCGATCGACTTCACCACCACCGACGTCAACCTCGGCCTGCGCCGGGTCGGCAAGCTGTGGCACTTCAACGCGCTCTACAACGGCTCGTTCTTCCGCGACCACAAGGGCTACCTGGACTACCAGAACCCGTTCCTGATCCACAACGTGGTCGGCGTACCCAACGTGGCGCCGGTGGTCAACGGCGAGTATTCGCTGGAGCCGGACAACGACTACCACAACCTGCGCCTGGAGTTGTCGCGCGAACTGAAGTGGCGCGGCGAACTCTCGCTGGCCGCCGCCTACGGCACCATGCGCCAGGACGACGACCTGTTGCCGCCGGTCAACTGCACCGGCACGCTGGGCTTCTCTGCCGGCCCGCTGCAGCAGCTGATCCCGTGCGACCTGTGGAACACACCGGCCGCGCTCTCGCGCCCCACGGGCAACGCGCGCATCGACACCCAGCTCCTCGACGCCAAGCTGACCTTCCATCCCGGCCGCAACTTCGGCTGGCACGCCGACCTGCGCTACTACGACGAGGACAACAAGACCCGCTACCTCGCCTACAACCCACTCACCGGGCAGTACGGCTACATCTCCGAGAACGGCGCGCAGGGCAGCGTGGTGCCGGGCGAGACCGGCATCTTCGACAACGGCTACTACGCGAGCTCCAACGTACAGATCGCCAGCGTGCCGTTCGGCTACCGCGATACGCTGCTGGAACTGGGCGCCGACTGGAACGTGGGCGAGTCCGATTCGCTGAGCCTGGTCTACACATTCGACCACAACCAGCCGCGCCACCGCGAGCGCACGCGGCTGGACGAGCAGCGCATCAAGCTCTCCTGGGTCAGCCGTTCGCTCGGCGCCGCGACGCTGCGCGCCAGCTTCGAATACGGCGACCGCAGCGGTGGCGCGTACAACTACGACCCGTACGAGGCGTACTACTCCAAGTCGCTGCCGGGCTTCGTCAACGCCGGGGGCATCCCGCCGCCCGCGTTCACCGTCGATGCCATGCGCAAGTACGACATGAGCGACCGCAAGGAAACCAAGGCGCGGGTGATCCTGCTCTATCCGCTGGGCGACAGCAGCACGGTGTCGGCCACCTTCTACGGCAACCGCGACCAGTACGACGCGCTGGTCGGCCGGCAGGACACGCGCACCACCGGTTTCACCGGCGAGTGGGACTGGCAGCCGGCGCCGCACACCAACGCCAGCGTCTATATCGGCGCCGAGACCACGCGGCTCAAGCTCGCCAACGTGGCCGACAACGAATCGGTCGTCGGCGCAGTCGGCCGCGACGATCCCAGCTTCGGCGGCCCGCTCTATCCGCTGGAGAACTACTGGCACGACCTGGACCGCGAACGCGACTACAACGCCGGCATCACCTTCGCCCACGACTTCGGACGGGTGAAGCTGGACCTGGCGTGGAACTACACCCAGTCGCTCTCGCAGCTCGGCTACGACTTCGCCTCGCCCGGCGCGCTGACCTTCCCGGACGCCGCGCCGCTGCTCGACGGCCGCTTCCCCGACAACCACTACCGCTCGAGCACCTTCGACGCGGGCCTGAGCTTCCCGGTCACCGAGAGCATCGGCGTACGGCTGTTCGGCCGCTACCAGAGCGGCAGCTTCCTCGACTGGCACTACCTGGGCTTCGACGACACGCTGGTCTACGACCACCGCGTCTACACCGACCGTGGCCCGCAGCTGCATTACCGCGCCACGCTGGTCGGCGCCATGCTCAGCATCAAGCTGTGAGGGCCACCGCATGAACCGCATACCGCTCCCGCTGCTGGCCATGTTGGTGCTCGCCTGGACCGCATTCCCAGCATGCGCCCAAGAGCCGGCCGCCACGCCGGCTGCGTCCGCATCCGCACCAGCCGCGGCTTCGTCGGCAACGTTCCTGGACCTGCGCGGACAGGCGCCGATCCAGGGCGACGCGTCCGCGGGCGCTGGCAAGGCCACCGTGTGCATGGCCTGCCACGGCCCGCAGGGCATCGCCGTCGCGCCCAACTTTCCCAACCTGGCCGGGCAATCGGCGACCTACCTCTACGTGCAGCTCAAGCAGTTCCACGACGGCCAGCGCACCGATCCGGTGATGAGCGGGCAGGCCGCGCCGCTCAGCGACACCGACATGCGCAACCTGGCCAGCCACTTCGCCTCGCTCGCGCCGAAGTCCGCCGGCCAGGGCGACGCCAGCTCGCGCGGCGCACAGATATTCCTTGCCGGCGATCCGTCCCGCGGCATTCCGCCCTGCCAGGGCTGCCACGGCGGCGATGCCCTGGGCCCGCGCGCGCAGCCGGGCAGGGCGCCGCATCCACCGTGGTCGACCATCCCGCGCCTGCGCGGGCAATCGGCGATCTACCTCACCAAACGCCTGACCGACTTCCGCAACGGCATCCGCCCCGGCAGCAGCAACACGCGGGTGATGGAAGGGGTGGCCGATACGCTGGATGATGCCGACGTACAGGCGCTGGCGGCGTATCTCTCCAGCCTCTGAGCACATGCCGTAGGGTGGGCTTCAGCCCACCAGCCCTTTCTGCAAGCGGGCCGGTGGGCTGAAGCCCACCCT
>NZ_JBCNYA010000036.1:0-40330 GCF_049727805.1 Frateuria sp. YIM B11624 | reverse complement strand
CGCGGAATACCGCGGCATCTGCGGCTACGCCGCCGCCGGCGGCGGCAGCATGTATTTCGAAGTGATGAGTGTCGGCACCGTGCCGGGCGACGGCCGCGCCGTCACCATGGCCCAGTACCGCCAATCGATCCGCAACTGAAGCAAAAGGGAACATTCCCATGCGAACCATCCACGCATCCTTGCGCACGATTGCGGCGCTGTGCCTCATCACGCTGGCGGCCGGCATCGGCGTCGTTCCCCCCGCGCATGCGGCCAACACAACCGCCGGGGTGGGGCTCGATACGCCGATTTCGACCACCAGTGACGGCAGTTCGTCCAATGCGGACAACTACACCGCCTATCCCCTGCTCAACGTCGGTGCGGTGCCGCCGCTGGTGATGCTGGTGATGTCGCGCGACGAGCAGCTGTACATCAAGGCGTACACCGACTACACCGACCTCAATGGCGACGGCGTGGTCGACACCACCTACCAGGATGCCTTCGACTACTCCGGCTATTTCGACTCGGGACTCTGCTACAGCTACGGCAGCGACGTGTTCAAGGCCTCCGCCTCGGCGACCGACGACAACGGCAACGGCAAGGCGCACGAGTGCGACGGCACCGCCTGGAGCGGCAATTTCCTCAACTGGGCGGCGATGAGCCGCATCGACGTGTTGCGGCTGGTGCTCTACGGCGGCAACCGCTCCACCGATACCAAAGACACCACGGTGCTGGAGCGTTCGTACATTCCCAGCGACCTGCATGCATGGGCGAAGGTCTACCTGGGCACCGACGTCAACGAGTACACCCCGTTCACGACCACCAACACGGGCGGCAAGGGCCTGTCGCTGTGCAACGTGTCGCCCACCACCAGCAGCGAGCCGCAACTGCGGGTAGCCAAGGGGGCCTATACCGAGTGGGCATCGACGGCGCGCGAGCAGTGCCGCTGGCGTGAGGACGTCACGGAAACCGGCAGCGACATCAACCCTTCCGATTCCGCGTCGAACACCAACGACGGCCTCGGCAACAAGACCTATACGGTGCGCGTGCAGGTCTGCGACGGCACGTCCAGCTACCGCGAGGCGTTCTGCCGCAAATACACCGAGACGGCCAGCGACGGCACCACGACCGACCATTGGAAGCCGGCTGGCCTGCTGCAGCGCTACGGCGAGAATGGCTCGATGCGCTTCGGCCTCATCACGGGCACCTACAGCAAGCCTCGCGCCGGCGGCGTACTGCGCCGGAACATCGGCCTGTTCGCCGGCAACGGCACCGACACGGCAACCTGCGTCTACGATCCGGCCAACGGCAAGGTCGATGAGGTCAACCTGCAGACCGGACAGTTCTGCAACACGGACTCCGGTGACGAAGGCATCGTCAACACGTTGAGCCGGTTCCGCATTACCGGTTGGAACCCGGACAAGGACAACTACAACGACTGCGGCACCTACGGCATCCTGCAGCGCGACGTGGACGGCGCCAACGGCCATCTGGACGATCCGGGTTCCAGCAGTGGCAGCGCCTACAAGTGCAAGGATTCGGGCAATCCCCTGGCGGAGATGTACGCTGAGGCCTTGCGGTATATCGGCGGCGAGAACACCCCGACGTCCATATTCAATGTCAGCGACACGAGCATCAATGCGGTCAGCGGCCTGCCGTTGGCCACTTGGCACGACCCCTACAGGGACCCGAAGGATGGCGGCAACCCGTATTGCGCCAACTGCAGCATCATCGTCATCACCACCGGCCTGAACTCTTTCGACAGCGACCAGATTCCCACCGTCGCCGCGCTGCCGGTCCAGGCCGATGCAGCGACGACCCTGGTCGGCACCAACGAGGACCTGGCTGGCAGCGATGCGAGCGGTTCGCCGCCCAAGTATCTGGTCGGCCGCTATGGCGCCCTGACCAGCAACACCTACCAGGACGTCTGCACGCCTTACGAGATCGACGACCTCGCACTGGCTCACGGCATCTGTCCCGACGTGCCCTCGCTCGAGGGCGGGTATCAGATGGCGGGCCTTGCCTACGAGGCGTGGACCAACGACCTGCGCAAGGACAAGACCGGCACGCAGAAGGTTCAGACCTACGCGATCGCCCTTGCCGAGTCGCTGCCGAGCTTCACCATTCCGGTATGCGAGACGGGCAACAGCATCGACAGCTGCCCGGTGGACTTCATCACGATCACGCCCGCATGCCAGGCCAACAACAACGGCAGCGCCGCGCTGGACAGCACCTCGGGCTGGCGCAGTTGCTACCTGGGCAACCTGACCGTGGGCGCCAAGACGTCGACCACGCAGAAGGACAAGAACGGCAATCCCAAGGTCTACGGCCTGCCCACCACGGTGATCACCTACAACGGGCAGCGGCGCCCGGTGCGCGGCAGCTTCGCGATCACCTGGGAGGACTCCCAGTGGGGCAACGACCACGACAATGACGTGATCGAGATGCTCAGCTTCTGCGTAGGCTCCTATTGTTCCTACGACGGCAACAAGGACGGCCAGGACGACATCTGCGAGGACACGCTCGATTCCCAGATCTGCAAGGCCGGCAAGGTCAACACCAACAACGGCCAGTTCCTGGTGGCGCGGGTGCAGGCCCTGTCGGCCTATGCGGGCAACGCCCTGCGCATCGGCTACACCATGGCGGGCGCCGACAATGCGACGGGGCAGGCGGCCAGGTTCACCGTGCTTCGACCCGGTGGCAAGGACGGCAGCCTGTTGTTCGGCAACGCTCCCACGGCGGGCAGCTGGAATCCGCCCGCGGCGGACAAGCTGAGCACCGGCCCGTCCGAGCAGTTGCCGCTGCCCAACCCGCTGTTCTTCGCGGCCAAGTACGGCGGCTTCGCCGACCAGGACAACAACAAGCTGCCTGATCGCCAGGATTCCACGGAGTGGGACGCGATCGTCAACGACACGGGCGCCACCGGACAGGATGGCCTTCCGGACAACTACTTCATGGTGCGCAACCCGGCGCAGTTGCAGGACCGTCTGTCCCGCACCTTCGATGCCATCCTGAAGCGTGCCGGTTCCGGTACGGCCGCGGCAGTGGTAGCCAACAGCGCCAAGGGCGTCGGCCTGGTCTATCAGGCGCTCTACCAGGCCGAACGCAAGGACTCCAGCGATCGCGCGGCGGACTGGAGCGGCACGCTGAACGGTCTGTGGACCGACAGCTTCGGCCACCTGCGCGAGAACGGCAACGGATTCACCAGCGGAGCGGCCGTCCTCGATGGCTACGACGTCGATCCGGTGATCGAGTTCTACTACGACCCGAACGACAACCAGACCAAGTTCCACCGGGAGATCATGCCCGGGAGCGCCGATGGCTCGCCGGTAACGGTTTTCGACAAGACCAAGGCGACCATCACCGACCACGGCCTGGATGAATTGAGGACCGTCTGGAGTGCGCAGGACCAGCTCTGGGCCAAGGACTTCAATACGGGCGTCAACAGCGACCTGACCAGCGGCAACCGCAGCTACAGCGCGGCCACCAGTGGCGGGCGCTACATCTTCACGTGGATCGACAAGAACCACGATGGCGTCGTCCAGTCAGGCGAGCAGCAACCGTTCGTGTTCAGCGGCACCAGCGCCGGCAGCGGCTTCTACGGCGACGCGAAGGTTTCCGGTAAGACCACCACCTACAGCGGCAACTTCCGCTACCTCAATACGGCAGACCCGAACGTCGCCAAGCGCATCGTCGCGTGGATCCGCGGCTACGAGCTCACCGACAAGGACACCAAGGGCACGGCCCTGTGGCGCCAGCGTACGGTCGACTACAACAACGACGGCACGCTGCGCGTACTGCGGCTGGGCGACATCGTCGATTCCACTCCGGTCGTGGTCGGCACGCCCTCGGAGGCCTTCGACCTGTTGTACGGCGACACCAGCTACGGCACCTTCCGCGACCACTATCGCAGTCGTCGCCAGGTGGTCTACGTCGGTGCCAACGACGGCATGCTGCATGCCTTCAACGGCGGCTTCTACAACGCCAAGGAACAGAAGCTGCAGTTGACGCCGACCGACACCAGCCTGTCGGTGACGGCCGATCCGCTGGGCGGCGAGCTGTGGGCCTACGTGCCGGGCAACCTGTTGCCGCATCTGCGCTGGCTGGCGGATCCGGCCTACAAGCACAACTTCTACGTCGATGGCAGCCCGATCGCCCAGGACGTGAAGGTGTTTGCCGATGACGACGATCATCCCGACGGCTGGGGCACCATCCTGATCGTGCCGTTCCGCTTCGGCGGCGGCCCGATTTCCGTCAACACGGCAACCGACAGCACGTCCGCCCGGCAGAACTCGTTCTCCGCCTATGCCGTACTGGACGTGACCAATCCGGAAAAGGCGCCGGTGCTGCTCGCCGAGCTCACCAATACGGAAGTTTCCGACAGCAAGGCGACGTGCGACAGCAACACCAAGTCGACGTCTCCTTCGTGCGTCGACATCACCAAGGTGGTCGATACCTATACCTCCTCGATCCCCGCAGCCGCCATCTTCCGCGACAACACCACCGGCAGTCCGAACAAGTTCTTCCTGTTCACCGGTTCGGGTACCACGGACAACGGCGGCGTCGGTTCGTCCGAGGGCGGCAACGCAGTGGCTTCCACGTCGCTGAAGATCCGCGCCTACGATCTGGAGGATTTCACCGGGACCTTGCGCTCGGCGACGCCTGCCAAGACGTTCGATCTGACCACCATCGGCGGTACGACGACCAATCCGGCTCCGGGTGCCAACAGCTTCGCGGGTGACCTGATCGCCTCGGATTACAACCTCGATGGCCGCTCCGAGGGACTCTATTTCGGCAGCGTGCAGGACAAGGGAGGCAATGTCTTCGGCGGGTCGTTGTGGAAGCTGAACTTCATGAGCGACGACAAGCCCGATCCAGATCCGGACAACTGGACGCCGCAGCGGATCATTTCGGACCTGGACCTGCCGATCACGATTCGTCCGACGGTCGGTCGCAACGACCGCGGTGCGCCCATGGTGTTCTTCGGTACAGGCCGCGCCTATACCAAGACCGACCTGTCATCGACCGCACGGCAGAAGATCGTGGGCCTGATCGATACTTCGCTGCTGTCGACCAGCGACCAGCAATACAAGGTGCTGCCGTTGGCGATGTCCGATCTGCTCGATGTCACGAACGTCAACGTGTTCACCGACAACTCGGTGAGCGGCGCGACTGATGACAGCGGCACCAACATCAATACCTTCAACCAGTTGCTGGGCAGCTTCGACTCCGCCTCGCGCCTGGGTTGGTACCTGGACCTGACCGCGCCCACCACCACCACCGACAAGACGCCGGCCGAGCGCGTGGTCAGCGCGCAGAGCCTGCTGGGTGGCGTGCTGCTGACCAGCACGTTCTTCCCGGGTACGGATACCTGTACCGACGTGGGCCGCGGCGCCCTCTACAGCCTCAACTACAAGAGCGGCACGGCCAGTCCCACCGAGATCTCCTTCGGCACCACGAGCGTGGACGGCAAGAAGGCGGTGAACCGGTCGACCGACATGGGTCCGGGCCTGCCGGCGCCGCCGAGCCTGCACGTGGGCGAGGGCACCGGCAAGAGCAAGCTGACCGCCTGCGTGCAGACGTCCACCGGCGCGATCATCTGCAAGGAGATCACCACCCTCAAGTCGGTGCTCAGCAGCGAGGTATCCTGGCATGAACCGTTGGACAAGTAAGGGGCATCGCATGGACCGGCAGCACGGCTTCTCGATGATTGAAATGATGATCGTGCTGGTCATCATGGCGATCCTGGCGTCGATCGCCATTCCGTCCTACCGCAAGTACGGCGTGCGCTCCCATCGCGTCGACGCGCAGCGCGCGCTGACCGATCTCGCCGCGAAGCAGGAACGGTTCCTGTACAGCAACAACGCCTACTCGAGTGACCTTGCCGCGCTTGGCGCCACGAGTTCCGTCGCGGGCACGTACTACAAGGTGGCGATCGATCCGGCCAGCACGTCCAGCACCGCGTTCAAGGTGGTAGCGACGGCGGCCGGGACGCAGAAGCGGGATGATGCGGCGTGCCAGACGCTGAGCCTGGACCAGGCGGGGCGCCAGGGCTCGACCGGCACCACCACCAACGATCCTGCCTGCTGGGGACGCTGAAGATGGTCCGCCGCAAATGGTTGACCGGATGCGTCGCGGCATGCCTGTGCATGGCCGCGACGGCGCAGGACGGGACCTACTACAAGTGGACCGACGCCAGCGGCACGGTCCACTTCAGTGCGACACCGCCACCGGGGCAGAAGGCCAAGGCGCTCAGCCTGGATACCACCCAGGGCGGCCAGTCCGCTCCGGCCCAGCCGCTGCCGTCCACGCAGTCGACGGCCGACCTGGACAAGGCACAGGCGGCCTACCGGCAGCGTTCGTGCGAAGCGGCACGCAGCGATCTGAAGGTGCTGGAGCAGCATCGCATGGTGGTCAGCGGCAACAGTCCCGATGCGGCCACCAAGCTCGATGCCGAGCAGCGGGAACAGGCCAAGCTGCGCGCCAAACAGCGCATTTCCCAATTCTGCGGGGCAGGGAGCAAGCCATGACCATGCATGTGTCCAGGCCGGCGGGCGGCTTCAGCCTCATCGAGCTGATGGTCGCCATCATCGTGCTCGCCATCCTGACGAGCATCGCCTTGCCCAACTTCCGCAGTTTCGTGAGGCGCAACGCGGTGACCTCGCAATCGAACGCGATGCTGGCCGACCTGCAGTACGCCCGTAACGACGCAATCAGCCGCCGGGTGATCACCGAGATCTGCGCGAGTACGGACGGCACGGCCTGCACCGGGTCCAATGCGTTCGAGGGCGGTCGGGTGATCTACCGGGAAACGGCACCGGGCCCGGGCGCGACGTTCACCGCGGCCGACGAAGTGCAACGCGTCAGCCAGGCCACGGAAGGGCTCAGCATCCGTCTGGTCGACGACACCGGCGCAGCCGTCAACGACGTCGGTTTTCGCCAGGACGGCTCGGTCAACAGCGACAAGCCGCTGAGCTTCCTGATCTGCCCGACGTCGAGCGGCGATTCGGTCGGCGAGAGCACGAACAAGGTCCAGGGCGCGCAATTGCTGTTGTCGACCTCCGGGCGGGCGACGATACGGCCGATCGCGGTAGGCGGAAGCTGCGGCTGATCCCAGGCGGATGCCCCAAGAAAAAACCCGGCGCGAGGCCGGGCTTTTTTATGCGTGGTGGGCGATGCAAGGATCGAACTTGCGACACCTGCCGTGTGAAGGCAGTGCTCTACCGCTGAGCTAATCGCCCGCCGAGAGCGCGCAACTATACGGGGCCTCGCGCAGCCGGTCAATGGGCACGGCGATGTGCGGCCGCGTTGGGTAGAATGCCCGGCTTTCAGTCAGGCGCCTGCCCATGGACATCTTCGCCCCGATCCTGCATGCGTTGCAGCATTTCCACCTGACGCCATGGAAGCTGGTGGGTTTTGCCGGCACCTTCATGTTCACCAGCCGCTGGTTCGTGCAGCTCTACTACACGCGCAGGTACAAGCGGGTGGTGATGCCGCTGGCGTTCTGGTGGCTGTCGGTGGGCGGCAGTGCGTTGCTGCTGGCTTATTTCACCGTGGGCAAGAACGATTCGGTGGGTATCCTTTCCAATTTCTTCCCCGTGTTCGTGTCGGTCTACAACCTGGTGGTGCATCTGCGCCATCGCAAGAACAGCATCACCGGCGACGAAGTCTAGGTGGCGGGCCTGCGGTAGCCCGCACCCCAGGCGAGCCCTTGCCCGGCTGGGACGGAGCGCATCACCCGCAAGCGGGCAGTAACCCAGGCGGGAACCTCAGTCCGGATCGTAGTCGAGGTTGGAGGCGAGCCAGCGCTCGGCCTGCTCGCGGCTCCAGCCCTTGCGCCTGGCGTAGTCCTCGACCTGCTCGCGGGTGAGACGGCCGACCACGAAGTATTGGCTGCCAGGGTGGGAGAAGTACCAACCCGAGACGGCCGCGGCCGGGTACATCGAAAAGCCCTCGGTCAATTCGATGCCCGCGTTGGCGGTGGCATCGAGCAGGCGGAACAGGGTGGTCTTCTCGGTGTGGTCGGGGCAGGCGGGATAGCCGGGGGCGGGGCGGATGCCCTGGTAGTCCTCGGCGATGAGTGCTTCGTTGTCGAGCGCCTCGTTTGGCGCATAGCCCCAGAACTCGCGACGCACGCGTTCATGCATGCGTTCGGCGAAGGCTTCGGCGAGGCGATCGGCGAGCGCCTTGAGGATGATCGCCGAGTAATCGTCGTTGTCGGCGCGGAAGCGCTCCAGGTGCGGCTCGATGCCCAGGCCCGCAGTGACCGCGAAGCCGCCGATCCAATCGGGCTTGCCGTGCTCCTTCGGCGTGATGAAGTCGGCCAGGCAGAGGTTGGGGCGCTCGACCGGCTTGTCGGCCTGCTGGCGCAGGTGGTGGAGCATGACCTTGCCTTCGTCCGTCTGGATCTCGACGTCGTCCATAATGTTGGCCGCGGGCCAGAAGCCAATCACGGCCCGGGCAGTGAGCCATTTCTCCGCGACGATGCGATCGAGCATCTTCTGCGCGTCGCCGAACAGCTCGGTGGCCTGCACACCCACCACCTCATCCGTGAGGATGGCCGGATAGTGGCCGGCCAGTTCCCAGGCCTGGAAGAAGGGCGTCCAGTCGATGTACCGGCGGATTTCCGCCAGGTCGTAGTCGTCGAACACGGTGACGCCGGGCTTGGCCGGCTGCGGCGGGTCGTAGTCGGCCCAGTTGCAGCTGAAGCGCTGTGCGCGGGCCTTTTCCAGCGACACCAGCTGCTTGCCGGGACCGCGGTGGCGATGGCGTTCGCGCACTTCGGCGTACTCGGCGCGGATCTTCGCCATGAAGCCGTCGACCAGCTCCTTGCTGACCAGCGACTGCGCCACGCCGACCGCGCGCGAGGCGTCCTTCACCCAGACGCAGGGCGACTTGTAGTGCGGCTCGATCTTCAGCGCGGTGTGCGCGCGCGAGGTGGTGGCGCCACCGATCAGCAGCGGCACGGTGAAGCCCTGGCGCTGCATCTCGCGGGCGACGTGGCCCATTTCCTCCAGCGACGGGGTGATCAGGCCGGACAGGCCGATCATGTCGGCCTTCTCCGCGATGGCGGTATCCAGGATCTTCTGGGCGGGCACCATCACGCCCAGGTCGACCACGTCGAAGTTGTTGCAGCGGAGCACCACGCCGACGATGTTCTTGCCGATGTCGTGCACGTCGCCCTTGACCGTCGCCATGACGATCTTGCCGTTGCTCTTGCCGGTGTCGCCGGTACGTGCTTTCTCCGCCTCGATGTAGGGCAGCAGGTAGGCCACCGCCTTCTTCATCACGCGTGCGGACTTGACTACCTGCGGCAGGAACATCTTGCCGGCGCCGAACAGGTCGCCGACCACGTTCATGCCGTCCATCAGCGGCCCTTCGATCACGTCGAGCGGCCGGGTGACCTGCTGGCGGGCTTCCTCGGTGTCCTCGACCACGTATTGGTCGATGCCGTGGACCAGCGCATGGGCAAGCCGCTCGCGCACCGGCTTGGCGCGCCAGGCGAGGTTTTCGACCACCACCTCGCCCTTCTTCGCCTTGTAGCGGTCGGCGATCTCCAGCAGCCGTTCGGTGGCGTCGGAGCGGCGGTTGAGCACGACGTCCTCGACGCGCTCGCGCAGTTCCGGATCCAGGTCATCGTAGATCGCCAGTGCGCCGGCATTGACGATGCCCATGTCCATGCCGGCCTTGATGGCGTGGTAGAGGAACACCGAATGGATCGCCTCGCGCACCACGTTGTTGCCGCGGAAGGAGAACGACACATTGGATACGCCGCCGGAAACGTGGCATGCCGGGAAGCGCTGCTTCAGCTCACGGGTGGCTTCGATGAAATCCACCGCGTAGTTGTTGTGCTCCTCGATGCCGGTGGCGATGGCGAAGATGTTGGGATCGAAGATGATGTCTTCGGGCGGGAAGTCCAGCTGTGCGGTCAGCAGTTCGTAGGCGCGCGAGCAAATCGCCACCTTGCGCGCGCAGGTGTCGGCCTGGCCTTCCTCGTCGAACGCCATCACCACCGCGGCGGCGCCGTACTGGCGTACCTTGCGGGCCTGCTCGAGGAACGCGGCCTCGCCTTCCTTCATCGAGATCGAGTTGACGATGCCCTTGCCCTGCAGGCAGCGCAGGCCGGCTTCGATCACGCTCCACTTGGACGAGTCGACCATCACCGGCACGCGGGCGATGTCGGGCTCGGCGGCGATCAGGTTGAGGAAGCGCACCATCGCCGCCTCGGAGTCGATCAGGCCCTCGTCCATGTTGACGTCGATGATCTGCGCGCCGTTGGCGACCTGCTGGCGCGCGACCTCGACGGCTTCCTCGTAGCGGTCTTCCTTGATCAGCTTCTTGAACTGCGCCGAGCCGGTGACGTTGGTGCGCTCGCCGACGTTGACGAAGAGCAGGTCGGGGGTGAGGACCAGCGGTTCGAGGCCGGAGAGGCGGGTATGGCGGATGGTGGTCATGCGTCTGCTTTTGCTTTTTCTTGTGCTCCCTCTCCACCCTCCTTTACGAAGGATGGGGGAGAGGGCTGGAGTGAGGGAGCGGGGCTTGCGGGAGGAGCTAAAAGAGCGGGCTTTGATGCTGGAACGTCGCTAGAGCGGCCCCTCACCCCAACCCTCTCCCCGGAGGGGAGAGGGAGCGGGTCTGAGGTACTCATGCGGCCTCCTGCACGGCGCCGGGCAGACTGCGTGGCGCATATCCGCGCACCGCCTCGGCGATCGCCGCGATGTGCGCCGGCGTGGTGCCGCAGCAGCCGCCCACCAGGTTGAGCAGCCCGTCGCGTGCGAAGCCGGCGACCACGCTCGCCATCTGCTCCGGCGTCTCGTCGTATTCGGCGAAGGCGTTGGGCAGGCCTGCGTTCGGGTGTGTGCTGACGTAGCAGTCGGCAATATCCGCCAGGGTCTGCACGTGCGGGCGCAGGTCGGCGGCGCCGAGCGCGCAGTTGAGCCCCACGGCCAGCGGGCGCGCGTGGGCGACCGAGTAGTAGAAGGCTTCGGCCGTCTGGCCCGAGAGCGTGCGGCCGGAGCGGTCGGTGATGGTGCCGGAGATCATCACCGGTACCCGTGCGCCGCGCTCGCGGAACAGCTCGGACAGCGCGAACAGCGCGGCCTTGGCGTTGAGCGTGTCGAAGATCGTCTCGACCATCACGATGTCCGCGCCGCCGTCGACGAGGCCCGCTGCCGACTCGCAGTAGTTGCCGGCCAGCTCCTCGAAGGTGACGTTGCGGAAGCCCGGGTCGTTGACGTCGGGCGACAGCGAGGCCGTGCGGCTGGTCGGTCCCAGCACGCCGATGGCGAAGCGCGGCTTGTCCGGGGTCTTCGCGGTATACGCATCACAGGCGGCGCGGGCCAGCCTGGCGCCTTCCAGGTTCAGCTCGTAGGCCAGGTGTTCCAGGTGGTAATCGGCCTGGCTGATGCGGGTGGAGTTGAAGGTGTTGGTCTCGACCAGGTCGGCGCCGGCTTCCAGGTAGGCCTCGTGCACGCCGCGGATCAGCTCCGGGCGGGTCAGCGAAAGCAGGTCGTTGTTGCCCTTCAGATCGCAACCGCCGGGATGCGCGTGGCCGTGGTCGGCATGGCTATGCCGGCTGTCGTGGCCGTGCGCGAAGCGCTCGCCGCGGAAGCCGGATTCGTCCAGCGCGTGTCCCTGCAGCATGGTGCCCATGGCGCCGTCGAGGATCAGGATGCGCTCGCGCAGCGCCTGTTCGAGACGTGCGACGCGATCGGGATGGAGCCAGGGCAGGGTGCTCATGTCGTATCTCTCGGAATCTTTCGGCTTACGGTTTGCGCGCCAGCAGGCTGATCACTTCGAAGTGCGGCGCCTTGCGTTCACGGCTCAGGCGGACGCAACTGGAAACGGTGAGGCCGGCCTCGGTGGCGAAGCGGGACAGGTCCTCGCGGGTAAAGCCCAGGTTGCGGTGATCGAACGGCTCGACCGCGGTGCGATGGGCGTGCCGGCCCAGCGTCACGGCGAGCAGCCGGCCGCCGCTGCGCAGCAGGCGTGCGGCCTCGGCCACGGCCTGGGCCGGGCGTTCGGCATAGGTCAGCGCGTGCAGCATCAGCACCAGGTCGAAACGGCGCTTGCCCAGGTCGAGTGCGTGCATGTCGCCCTGGCGCACCTCGACGTTGGCGAACGCCTGCAGTCGCTGCGCTGCGGCGGCGACCACGCGCTCGCTGGAATCGACGCAAACGATCGAGCGCGCGTGCGGCGCCAGCAGTTCGGCGGTGATGCCGTCGCCCGAGGCGATGTCGAGCACGTCGCCGGTTTCCAGCAGCTGCAGCAGCGAGCGGGCGAGGGTCTCCCAGGTGCGGCCCGGCGAGTAGTGGCGCTCCATGTCGCCGGCGACGGTGTCGGCCCAGCCTTCGGCGCGGGCGCGGTTGGCCAGCACCGCCGGCAGGCGCGCGGCGTCCTCGCGCAGCAACGCGTCGTCGATGCTCTCGCGCAGCGAATGCAGCAGCGCGTGCCGGTGCGAATCGCCCTCGTTGTTGGCGCGGTAGTAGGCCGACACGCCGGCGCGGCGGTCGCGCACCAGTTCGGCCTCCTTGAGCTTGGCCAGGTGCGTGGACACGCGCGGCTGCGCCAGGTGCAGCACCTGGGCCAGCTCGGCCACGGTCAGTTCCTCGCGCTCCAGCAGGGCAAGCAGGCGCACGCGGGTGGGATCGGCCAGCAGGCGCAGGACGCCGGAGGCGGTCGCCAGATCCATTTTCATCCTTTTATCGCGATGCGAAGATGGATAGGCTAGGCGGCGGGATCGCGGGCGTCAAGGGCGGGCGGTGCGCGAGAGGCGCGGCGGCGTAGGGTGGGCTCCAGCCCACCAGCCCTGAGGCGGCGCCGTGCGGTGGGCTGAAGCCCACCCTGCGGGGGTGCGCGCCGGTTCAGTTAAACTAGCGGGCTTCGCCAAGTCTTGGAGCGCCCCATGGATTTCCGTTTCACCGAAGACCAGCTTTCGATCCAGTCGATCGCCCGCGATTTTGCGCAGAAGCGCATCGCGCCGGTGGCCGCGGAGCTGGACGCCAAGGGCGAATTCCCGCTTGCGAACATCCAGGAGATGGGCCAGCTCGGCCT
The DNA here is from genome assembly GCF_049727805.1 of Frateuria sp. YIM B11624. Lineage (NCBI taxonomy): Bacteria > Pseudomonadati > Pseudomonadota > Gammaproteobacteria > Lysobacterales > Rhodanobacteraceae > Frateuria > Frateuria sp. YIM B11624. Next base: position 27,298 of record NZ_JBCNYA010000036.1, on the reverse strand, counting down.
GATGGGCATCGAGGTGCCGACCGAGTACGGCGGCGCCGGCATGGACCCGATCGCCTACGTGCTGGCGATGATCGAGATCGCCGCGGCCGATGCCGCCACCTCGACCATCATGTCGGTCAACAATTCGCTGTTCTGCAACGGCATCCTCAAGCACGGCACCGAGGAGCAGAAGCAGACCTACGTGCGCGCCATCGCCTCGGGCGAGGCCATCGGCGCCTACGCGCTGACCGAGCCGCAGTCCGGCTCCGACGCCTCGGCCATGCACACGCGCGCGACGAAGAACGCCGACGGCGACTGGGTGATCAACGGCAAGAAGAGCTGGATCACTTCCGGCCCGGTGGCGCGCTACATCGTGCTGTTCGCGATCACCACGCCGGGCATCGGCGCCAAGGGCGTGTCGGCGTTCATCATCGACACCAAGCGCCAGGGTTTCCACGCCGGCAAGACCGAGCCGAAACTTGGTATTCGCGCATCTGCGACCTGCGAGATCGAGTTCAACGACTACGTCTGCCCGAAGGAGAACATGCTCGGGCAGGAGGGCAAGGGTTTTGCCATCGCGATGGGCGTGCTCGACGCCGGCCGCATCGGCATCGCCTCGCAGGCGGTGGGTATCGCGCGTGCCGCATACGAGGCGACGCTGCAGTGGTCGCGCGACCGCAAGGCCTTCGGTGCGCCGATCGGCACCTTCCAGATGACCCAGTCCAAGATCGCCGACATGAAGTGCAAGCTCGATGCGGCCACGCTGCTTACGCTGCGCGCGGCCTGGGCCAAGGGCGAGGCGGAGCGGACCGGCGGGCGCTTCGGCACCGAGGCGGCGATCGCCAAGCTGACCGCTTCCGAGGCGGCGATGTGGATCAGTCACCAGGCGGTGCAGATCCACGGCGGCATGGGTTATTCGAAGGAGATGCCGCTGGAGCGCTACTTCCGCGACGCCAAGATCACCGAGATCTACGAGGGCACCAGCGAGATCCAGCGCATCGTGATCGCGCGCAACGAGACCGGCCTGCGCTGAGCTTCTGGCTCCCTCTCTCCTCCGGGGAGAGGGTTGGGGTGAGGGGCGAGGCTCGCGGGGAACTTTGCCTGCTAACAATCGCCTCATCCGCAGGCCAGCGCCAAGTAAAAAAGCCCGGGCATTGCCCGGGCTTTTCTTTGCAGTCCGGGGCGAGCCCCGGCCCCTCATCCCAACCCTCTCCGCCATCATTGATAAAAAACGGGGGAGAGGGAGTAGGGTTGCGCGGCTAGTGCCCGCGCCGCGGGTCCGAATCGAACGTATGCGGCCCATGCCCGATCCCCGGCTGCGCCGGACCGTCGCCATCGAGCTTGTCGCCGAGCAACCGGCGCACCACCACGTAGAACACCGGGATCAGCAACACGCCCAGGAAGGTGGCAAACAGCATGCCGCCGATCACGCCCGTGCCGATCGCATGGCGTGCATTGGCGCCGGCGCCCGAGGAGATGAACAGCGGGAACACGCCCAGGATGAACGCCAGCGAGGTCATCAGGATCGGACGCAGTCGCAGGCGGGAAGCCTCGATCACGCCTTCGCGCAGCGTCTTGCCATGCGCCTGCTGCTCCACCGCGAACTCCACGATCAGGATCGCGTTCTTCGCCGCCAGGCCGATCACCGTGATCAGGCCGACCTTGAAGTAGATGTCGTTGGGCAACCCACGCAGCAGCGTGAACACCACCGCACCGAGCAGGCCCAGCGGCAATACCAGCAGTACCGAGACCGGGATCGACCAGCTCTCGTACAGCGCCGCCAGCGCCAGGAAGACGATCACGATCGACAGCACCATCAGCAGCGTGGCGGCGTTGCCGGAAAGGATTTCCTGGTAGGACTGGCCGGTCCAGTCGAAGCCGTAACCCTGCGGCAGGTCGTTGGTGACGATCTTCTCCATCTCGCTCATCGCCTCGCCGGAGGCATGCCCCGGTGCGGGCGAACCGACGATCTCCACCGCCGCATAGCCGTTGTACCGGGTCAGCGAGGGCGAGCCCATCTGCCAGTCGGCGTGCACCACGTTGGACAGCGGGATCATCTCCGGCGTGCCGGCCGCGGTGGTCTGCGTGCTGCTCGGCGTGAAGAAGTGCTGCAGCGCGTCCGGGCCCATGCGATAGGGCGCGTCGGCCTGCATGATCACGCGCTTGACGCGGCCGCCGTAGGTGAAGTCGTTGACGTATACCGGCGCCAGCATCAGGCCGACCGCGTTGTAGATGTCACCCACCGACAGGCCCATCGATTGGGCCTGCACGCGGTCGACGTCCAGATGCAGTTGCGGTGAATCCTCGAGCGTGTTGGGGCGCACGCCGGTCAGTACCGGGTCCTGGCTGGCCTTGCCCAGCAGCGTGTTGCGCGCCTGCGTGAGTGCGACACGGCCGGCGCCGCTGCGGTCCTGCAGGTACATGTCGAAGCCGCCGAACTGGCCCAGTCCCTGCACCGTCGGGATGTTCACCACGAAGATGCGCGCATCGTGGATCTGGAACAGCGCCATGTTCGCCCGCTGGATGAACTCCGCCGCCGTGACGTCGCGGTCGGACCAATCCTTGAGCTTGATGAAGGCCATGCCGGCGTTCTCGCCGGAGCCGATGAAGCTGAAGCCGGCCACCTGCAGTACGGTGTCGACCGCCGGATCCTTCTTCAGGATCTTCAGCATCTCGGTCATCACCTCTTCGGTGCGCTGCTTGGTGGCACCAGGCGGCAGCTGGATGATCGACATCGCGTAGCCCTGGTCTTCCTCGGGCAGGAAGCTGCCGGGCAGGCGGGTGTACAGGAAGCCGGCCAGCACCGCGACCAACACGAACACGAACATCCAGCGCGGCGCGTGCCGCACGGCACTGCCGACGTGGCCGGTGTAGGTGCGCGTGGTCCACTCGAAGAACTGGTTGAACTTGCGGAAGACGACGTTCTTCTTCTTGTGGTGCTCCGGCTGCAGGAAGCTCGCGCACAGCGCGGGCGTGAACGACAGCGCGAGGAACGCGGAGAAGCCCATCGACACCGCGATGGTCAGCGCGAACTGCTTGTAGATGATGCCCGAGGCGCCCGGCTGCAGCGCCGACGGCACGAACACCGCCGTCAGCACCACGGTGATCGCGACCACCGCGCCGGTGATCTGCGCCATCGCCTTGCGTGTCGCTTCCTTGGGCGAAAGGTTCTCCTCGGTCATGATGCGTTCGACGTTCTCGATCACCACGATCGCGTCGTCGACCACGATGCCGATCGCCAGCACCATGCCGAACAGAGTCAGCTGGTTGATGGTGAATCCCAGCACCAGCATGCCCAGGAAGGTACCCAGCAGCGCGACCGGGATGACCAGCGTCGGGATGATGGTGGCGCGGATGTTCTGCAGGAACAGCAGCATCACCAGGAACACCAGCACGATCGCCTCGATCAGCGTGTGCACGACCTCGTCGATGGAGATCTTCACGAAGGTGGTGCTGTCGTACGGGCTGAACCAGCTCACGCCCGGCGGGAAGCTGGGCGCCAGTTCGTCCATCTTGCTGCGCACGGCCGTGGCCACGTTCAGCGCATTGGCGCCGGGCAGCAGCTGGATCGCGAAGGCGCCGATCGGCTTGCCATCGACGATGGTGTTGAAGCCGTAGTTGCCGGGGCCGAAGCTGATCCGCGCCACGTCACCCAGCTTGACGGTGGTGCCGTCGGGGTTGGCGCGCAGGATGATGTTCGAGAACTGCTCCGGCGTGGTGAACCGACCCTCGGTCGAAACGGTCGCGGTGAAGCCCTGCCCAGGCAACGCCGGGTCGGCGCCGATCGAGCCGGCGGCGAACTGCACGTTCTGCGCACGGACCGCATCCAGCACCTGGCTGGCCGAGAGGTCGTAGCCCTGCAGCTTGTCCGGGTTCAGCCAGATGCGCATGGCGTACTCGGAGCCGAACTGGTTGGTGCTGCCCACGCCCGGCACGCGGGCGATCTGGTCGAGCACCTGCGAACCCACGATGTCGCTCAGGCGATCGCGGTCGATGCTCGGGTTGTCGGACTTCAGCGCCACCACCATCAGGAAGCCGGAGTTGGCCTTGGCCACCACCACGCCCTGCTGGGTTACTTCGGAGGGCAGGCGCGGCGTGGCCAGCGACACCTTGTTCTGCACCTGCACCTGGGCGATGTCCGGGTCGGTGCCGCTTTCGAAGGTCAGCGTGATGTTGGCACGGCCGCTGGCGCTGGAGGACGAGCTGAAATACAGCAGGTGATCGATGCCGGTCAGCTGCTGCTCGATCACCTGGGTGACCGCCTTCTCGGTGGTCTCGGCGCTGGCGCCCGGATACGACGCGCTCACCGTCACCGAGGGCGGGGCGATGTTGGGATAGGACTCCACGCCCAGGTTGAGGATGGCCAGCACGCCGCCCAGCGAGATCAGGATGGCCACCACCCAGGCGAAGATCGGGCGGTCGATGAAGAAACTCGGCATGACGTAAGGCTCCGTTACTTGCCGCGCGCGGTGGCGGCGGCGGCTGGGGCCTTTGCCGCTGCCGGGGCCTGGCCGGCCGGCGCCGGCGGCTGCCACGGGGACGGGTTGGCCGGAGCGCCTTCCTTGACGTTCTGCACGCCCGAGACGATCACCTTCTCGCCGGCCTTCAGGCCGCTGGTGACGACCCAGTTGCCCCCCTGCATGGAGGCGGTCGTGATGTCGCGGCGCGCGACCTTGCCGTCGGGGCCGACCACGAAAACGTACGCGCCGACCGTGTCGCGGAGCACTGCCGCCTGCGGCACCACGAACACGTTGTGGCGCTGGCCGAGCGAGGCTTCGAGCGTCACGTACATGCCCGGCAGCAAGGTGTGCTCGGGGTTGGGAATGCGCGCGCGCAGCCGCACCGCGCCCGTGGCCGGGTCGACCGTGGTGGAGGAGAAGTCGAGCGTGCCCGCCTGCCCGTAGGGGCTGCCGTCGGGCAGGGCCACGCGCACCTGCGAGCTGTCGTTGCCGGCCAGCGAAACGTTGCCCTTGCCCTGCGCCTGGCGCAACTGCTCGAGCTCGGCCACGCTCATGGTGAAGTTCACGTACAGCGGGTCGATCTGGTCGACCGTGGTGAGCAGGGTCGCTTCACCCTGGCCGACCAGCGCGCCCTCGGTCACCTGCTGCTGGCCCGCACGGCCGTCGATCGGCGAGCGCACGTCGGCGTAGCCCAGGTTGATCTGCGCCGACTGCACCGAGGCGCGCGCCTGCTGCACGGCCGCCGCGGCGCTGCGCTCGGTCGCCAGCGCGTTGTCCAGGTCGGCCTTGGAGACGTAGCCCTTCGGCGCCAGTTCGCGGGCGCGGCTGGCGTTGACCTTGGCGTTGGTGTAGCTGGCCTGCGCCTGCGCCAGGCTGGCCTGCGACGCGCCCAGCGTGGCCCGCAGCGGCGCCGGGTCGATCTGGAACAAAAGCTGGCCCTTCTTGACGTCGGTGCCTTCCTCGAAGGTGCGCTTGAGCAGCACGCCAGGCACGCGGGCGCGTACGTCGGCGCTGCGGAACGCGGACAGGCGGCCGACCAGGTCCTTGGTCAGCGGTACGGTCTGTGCCTTGAGGGTGATCACTCCCACTTGCGGCGGCGGCATCTGCTGCTGTCCCTGCGGCTGGTCCTTGCCGCCGCAGGCGGCCAGGGCGAGCATGCCGAGGCACAGGGCCAGGGTGCGCGTTGTCGTGGACTTCATGGGAACTCCATTCTTATGAGGCGTGATCTGAAGAACGCGGCGGGGAAGCCGGCGAGCATACGAGCGTTGCCGTGACCGACCAGTGCCAATGGTCGTGACACGGCGTGCCGGCGGCGGGGTACCGTCGGCTCGAAATGCGCAACTATACCGGCGAGTTTACATTTTGCGAACCGTGCCAGCCAAGACTTGCGCGCTGCGAAATGTTGTGAACAAAGCGGCCGCGGTGGATTTCTTTTCGGGGTCGTGCCGGATAACGACGAAGCTGGGCGTCGCATATCGACACCGATGCCCGCCGACCGGGCTCGCCGGGACCCGCAAAAAACCGTCCAGCCCCCGTCGCTTCAGGCTTCGTCGGTGGAATCGCCCTGACGCGAGGCGTATCCTTTTCGGGCTTTACGCCTCCCCAGCGTGGGCACCTTTCGTTTCCACTGACAAGCAGATGCCATGAATGCCATTCGCGCGACCAGCGACAGTCCGGTTCCCCCGGCTGTCTTCGAGGAACTGAAGACCAGCGGCTTTCCGATCCAGCGCCTTGATGAGGCGCAATTTTTTATCGGGGCCTTCTTCGCGAGGATGGCGCATACCGACGTGGACCTGCATACGCCGGCCGAATGGGCATCGCTCATCGCCGGCCTGCTCGGCTTCATCCAGCAGCGCGAGCCCGGCCGCGCCAAGGTGCGCGTGGTCAATCCCGAGCACGGCCATGCCGGCCGCAGCGTGATCGAGGTCGTCACCGACGACATGCCGTTCCTGGTCGACACCGTCAGCATGGTCGTTTCGGACGACCTGCAGATCCATGCGGTGATCCATCCGGTGGTCGGCGCCGTGCGCGACGCCAAGGGCCAGCTGCAACGCCTGGGCGAGGGCGGCAAGCCCGAGTCGGTGATGCACTTCGAGGTCGACCGCGTCGCCGACGAGGCGGCCCAGGCCACGCTCAAGGCGCGCGTGGAAGCAGCGCTGGAGGACGTGCGCGCCGCCGTGGACGACTGGGCGGCCATGCGCGACAAGGCGCTGGCGATCGCCGCCGACCTGCCGCAGCGCAAGCTGCGCATGGACGAGCGCTCGGTCGGAGAGGCGAGCGATTTCCTGCGCTGGCTGGCCGACGACAACTTCACCTTCCTGGGCTACCGCGAATACGAGGTGACCGAGGCCGACGGCGAGGAAGTGCTGCGCGCCCTCAACGACTCGGGCCTGGGCATCCTGCGCGGCAGCGAGCGCTCGGTCGCGCCGCGTTCGCTGCGCAGCCTGGTCGCTTCCGAACTGCCGCAGTCGGGCTCCACCGACGCGATCATCCTGACCAAGACCAACGCCCGCTCGCACGTGCATCGCCCGGGCTACATGGACTACGTGGGCGTGCTGCGCTTCGACGCCAACGGCAAGCCGGTGGCCGAGCAGCGCTTCCTGGGCCTGTTCTCCTCCAACGCCTACATGGCCCGTCCGCAGGACGTGCCGCTGGTGCGCCAGAAGGTCGAGGCGGTGATGTGCCGCTCGGGCCTCAAGCGCGACTCCTATTCCGGCAAGTCGCTGCGCCACATCCTGGAGACGCTGCCGCGCGACGAGCTGTTCCAGAGCAGCGAGGACGAGTTGTTCGGCATCGCCAGCGGCATCCTGGAACTGCGCCAGCGCGCCCGCGCGCGGCTGTTCGTGCGCCGCGACCGCTACGGCCGCTTCTACACCTGCCTGGTCTTCGTGCCGCGCGAGCGCTTCAACACGACGGTGCGCGAGCGCATCGAGAACCTGCTGCGCGACGCGCTGCACGGCGAGCACGTGGATTCGGCCGTGCTGATGGGCGAGGCCGCGCTGGCGCGCCTGCACGTGGTGGTGCGCCCGAAGATCGGCGACCGCGCCAGCTATGACAGCGCCGAGCTGGAGCAGGGCGTCGCCGCGATCGTGCGCAACTGGCACGACGACGTGCGCGACGCGCTGGTGCGCGCCCGCGGCGACCATGAAGGCGTGGTGCTGGCCAACCGCTACGCCAAGGCGCTGCCCGCCGGCTATGTCGACGAGGTGAGTCCGGAGGTGGCCGCCGAAGACGTCTATGAGCTCTCGCGGCTCGAGGGCGACGACGACGTGCGCATGTCCTTCTACCATCCGCCGCAGCGGCCGGACGAACTGCGCTTCAAGGTGTACCGCTCCGGCAGCGACATCGCGCTGTCGGAGGTGTTGCCGCAACTGGAGAACCTCGGCCTGCGCGTGCTCACCGAGCACGTCTACGACGTGTGCAACGGCGGCACGCCGCTGTTCATCCAGGACTTCGAGGTGCAGCCGGTCGGCCACCTCACCTTCAGCGTCGAGCAGGTCGGCACGCTGTTCGAGGACGCCTTCGAGCAGATCTGGCGCGGCAACGCGGAGAACGACGGCTTCAACCGGCTGGTGCTCGGCGCCAAGCTCAACTGGCGCCAGGTCGCCATGCTGCGCGGCTACTGCAAGTACCTGCTGCAGACCGGCGTGTCGTTCTCGCAGGCCTACATGGAGGACGCGCTCAACCGCTATCCGGCGATCGCCGGGCTGCTGGTGGAGCTGTTCAACGCGAAGTTCGACCCGCGCCGCGAAAGCCTGTCCGCGGATGAACTGAAGACCGCCGGCGAACTGCTCGCCGCCGAGATGCGCGTGCTGATCCCGGGCAACGTGCAGGCCGCGCAGCCGGGCCTGGTCGATGGCCTGGTCGGCATGCTTTCGCGCCCCCGCCCGGATCAGGTCGCGGTGGTCGAGGAGGCCGTCGCGACCTTGCTGGAAAACGTCGCCAGCCTGGACGACGACCGCATCCTGCGCAGCTTCCTGGGCGTCATCCGCGCCACCCTGCGTACCAGCTTCTTCCAGCAGTGGGACGGCGCCTACCGCCCGTACATCAGCTACAAGTTCGACTCGCACAAGGTGCCCGACCTGCCCAAGCCGGTGCCCTATCGCGAGATCTTCGTCTCCGCCGCGCGCGTGGAAGGCATCCACCTGCGTTTCGGCGCGGTCGCCCGCGGCGGCCTGCGCTGGTCCGACCGCCGCGAGGACTTCCGCACGGAAGTGCTCGGCCTGGTCAAGGCGCAGATGGTGAAGAACACCGTGATCGTGCCGGTCGGGTCCAAGGGCGGCTTCTTCGTCAAGCGCCCGCCGGTCGGCGGCGACCGCGATGCGCAGATCGCCGAGGGCATCGCCTGCTACAAGATGTTCATCAATGGCCTGCTCGACATCACCGACAACCTGGTCGAGGGCAAGGTGGTGCCGCCGCACGAGGTCGTGCGCCACGACCAGGACGACCCGTACCTGGTGGTCGCGGCCGACAAGGGCACCGCGACGTTCTCCGACATCGCCAACGCCATTTCCATCGAGCACGAGTTCTGGCTCGGCGACGCGTTCGCCTCCGGCGGCTCGAACGGTTACGACCACAAGGGCATGGGCATCACCGCCAAGGGTGCGTGGGAATCGGTCAAGCGCCACTTCCGCGCGCTCGGCCGCGATTCGCAAGCCCAAGACTTCACCTGCGTCGGCATCGGCGACATGTCCGGTGACGTGTTCGGCAACGGCATGCTGCTGTCCGAGCACATCCGTCTGCTGGCCGCGTTCGACCATCGCCACATCTTCCTGGATCCGAATCCGGATGCGGCGAAGTCCTTCGCCGAGCGCCAGCGCATGTTCAAGGTGCCGCGCTCGAGCTGGGACGATTACGACAAGTCGCTGATCTCCGAAGGCGGCGGCGTGTATCCGCGCAGCGCCAAGTCGATCCCGGTCTCGCCGCAGGTGCGCGCCGCGCTCGGCCTGAAGGACGAGGTCACCCAGCTCAACCCGAACGAGCTGATGAGCGCGATCCTCAAGGCCCCGGTCGACCTGTTGTGGAACGGTGGCATCGGCACCTACGTGAAGTCGTCGCAGGAAACCAACGCCGACGTCGGTGATCGCGCCAACAACGCGCTGCGCATCAACGGCGGCGAGCTGCGCTGCAAGGTGGTGGGCGAGGGCGGCAACCTGGGCTTCACCCAGAAGGGCCGCATCGAGGCCGCGCAGCATGGCGTGCTGCTCAACACCGACTTCATCGACAACTCCGCCGGCGTGGATACCTCCGACCACGAGGTCAACATCAAGATCCTGCTCAACGACGCGGTGCGCCGCGGCGAGCTGACCGAGGAAGGCCGCAACAAGCAGCTGGCCGCGATGACCGACGAGGTCGCGCAGCTGGTGCTATGGGACAACTACCGCCAGAACCAGGCGATCACGCTGATGGAGCACCAGTCGGTCAAGCGGCTGGGCTCGATGGCGCACTTCATCCGCGAGCTGGAAGCGCAGGGCCTGCTCGACCGCCAGGTCGAGAACCTGCCGACCGACGCCGAGCTCTCCGAGCGCAAGACGCGCCACCAGGGCATGACCCGCCCGGAGCTCTCAGTGCTGCTGTCGTACGACAAGATCAAGCTGTTCCAGCAACTGCTCGAGTCGGACGTGCCGGAGGACCCGTACCTGTCCAAGGAACTGGTGCGCTACTTCCCCGAGCCGCTGCACGAGAAGTACGCGGACAACATGCAGCGCCACCGCCTGAAGCGCGAGATCATCGCCACCGCGGTGACCAACTCGACGATCAACCGCATGGGTGCCACCTTCATGCTGCGCATGCAGGAAGACACGGGGCAGGGCCCGGCGGCGATCGCCAAGGCGTACACCGCCGCGCGCGAGATCCTCGATGCCCGCGAGCTGTGGGCCGAGATCGAGGCGCTGGACAGCAAGGTCGCCGAGGACACCCAGATCGACGCGATCATGCAGATCTGGTCGCAGCTGCGCCACATGACCCGCTGGCTGCTCAACCGCCCCGGCGGCACGCTGGACATCGCCGCCAACGTCGAGCGCTACCAGGCCGGCGTCAGCGCGCTGCGCAAGGGTCTGCCCGACGTGCTGACCGCCACCGGCAAGGCCGACTTCGAGCTGAGCTGCGAGAAGTGGGAAGGCCTGGGCGTGCCGGCAGGGCTGGCCGTGCGGCTGGCCCGCATGCCGGTGCTGCGCGCCGTGCTGGACATGTGCGAGGTCGCCCAGCAGAGCGGCCAGCCGGTCACCACCGTCGCCAGCGTGTTCTACGAACTCGGCGAGACGCTGGATCTGGAGTGGCTGCGCGGCCAGATCGAGGCGCTGCCGGTGGAAGGCCACTGGCATGCGCAGGCGCGCGGCTCGCTGCTGGACGAGCTCAACCACCAGCATCGCGCGCTCGCCCAGCAGGTGCTGGCGCTGGCCGGCGACCGCAAGGACGTCTCGCCGGTGCAGGCCTGGCTGCAGCGTGACGACGCCACGCTCAACTACACCCGCAGCATGCTCGCCGAGATCCTGACCCAGAACGCGGACTACCCGATCGCCTCGGTCGCCGTCCGCCGCCTGGCGCAGTTGGCGCAGGTGCCGGTGGGTTGATGCAGGCGCCCGGGGCGCCACGCCCCGGGCTCTCTATGTGGGAGCGCACCCTGTGCGCGACCGTGCCCGGCCTTCGGAGCGGGGCGGTCGCGCACGGGGTGCGCTCCTACATCGTCATGGGCTGCGCTAAGCTCGAAGCCTTCCTCGCCACGCCGGACGCCCATGCGCTTCGCCTTCGTCGCCAGCGACACCCCGGTCGCCCAGCAGGCCCGCCGCAGGCTGGCCGAGCGCTACGGCGACCTGCCGCCGCTGGAGGCCGAGGTGATCGTGGCGCTGGGCGGCGACGGCTTCATGCTGCGCACCCTGCATGCCCACCGCGCGCTGGACCTGCCGGTCTACGGCATGAAGCTCGGCCGGGTCGGCTTCCTGATGAACAAGCATCAGCTCGACGACCTTCCGGGGCGCATCGAGCGCGCCCATGCCGCCCTGCTGTATCCGTTGCAGATGCGCACCGTCGACGGCGCCGGCAACGAGCAGTTCGCGCTGGCCTTCAACGAGGTCTCGCTGCTGCGCCAGACCAACCAGGCCGCGCACCTGGAAGTGAAGCTCAACGACACGGTCAAGCTGCCTGCGCTGGTCTGCGACGGCATCATGGTCGCCACCCCGGCCGGTTCCACCGCCTACAACCTTTCCGCGCACGGTCCGATCCTGCCGCTGGATGCCAACGTGCTGGCGCTCACCCCGATCAGCCCGTTCCGCCCGCGCCGCTGGCGTGGCGCGATCCTCCCGCACCGCACGCTGGTCACGCTGCGCGTGCTCGAACCGGGCAAGCGGCCGGTCAGCGCCACCGCCGACTTCCTGGAGGTGCGCGACGTGCGCGAGGTGAGGATCTGCCAGGCGCAGGAGTGCGGGGTCAAACTGCTGTTCGATCCGGAGCACAACCTGGAACAGCGGATCCTGGACGAGCAGTTCGCGGCGGAGTAGGGCGTTTCCTCGCAAGGCTTCCCCCATCCGCCCTCCGGGCACCTTCCCCCGCAGGCGGGGGAAGAATCTGGTGGATCTCGCGATCCCGGCCTTCCCCGTAGACGGGGCATGCCGAAGCTCACCATGCGAGCCTTCCCCCGCTTGCGGGGGAAGGTGCCGAAGGCGGATGGGGGAGACCTTGCCGCACACCCACCCAGCCGCCTTTGCTAGATTGCTCCCATGACCGCCCCCGACGCCCACGACCCCGGCGCAAGCACCGACAACCGCCTGGTCGTCGCCATCTCCTCGCGCGCGCTGTTCGACCTGGGCGACAGCCATGCCCTGTTCGAGCGCAACGGGCTGGACGCCTACCGCCGTTTCCAGATCGAGCACGAGAACGAGATCCTGCAGCCGGGCGTGGCCTTTCCGCTGGTGCAGAAGCTGCTGGGCCTCAACCGGCTGGCGGGCGACAAGCCGCCGGTGGAAGTGATCCTGCTCTCGCGCAATTCCGGCGACACCGGCCTGCGCATCTTCAACGCCATCCAGCACCACGGCCTGGAGATCAGCCGTGCGGCGTTCACCAGCGGCGCGCCGACTTCCGACTACATCGCACCGTTCAAGGCCGACCTGTTCCTCTCGGCCAACGCCGAGGACGTCGGCCGTGCGCTGGCGGCCGGCGTGGCCGCCGCCACCATTCTCCCCAGTACCGCGCCGCCACGCGCCAGCGAGCAGTTGCGCATCGCCTTCGACGGCGACGCGGTGATCTTCGGCGACGAAGGCGAGCGCGTCTCGCGCGAGGAGGGCCTGGAAGCCTTCCACCGCCACGAGACCGAACAGGCCGGCGAGCCACTCTCGGTCGGCCCGTTCCGCGGTTTCCTCACCGCGCTGCACCGCCTGCAGACCGCGTTCCCGGCGGAGGATTCGCCGATCCGCACCGCGCTGGTCACCGCCCGCTCCGCGCCCGCGCACAAGCGGGTGATCCTCACGCTGCGCCGCTGGGGCGTGCGCATCGATGAAGCGTTGTTCCTCGGCGGGCGCGACAAGGGACCGTTCCTGGACGCCTTCGGCGCCGACATCTTCTTCGACGACTCACCCGCCAACGTGGAATCGGCACGCAAGCACGTCGCCACCGGCCACGTCCCGCACGGTGTGAGCAACCGCTGAAGGGCGGTTTGCGGGTCACTGTCGCCCATCGCCGCTACAATCGATCTCTCGACGATTACCGGGATATCGGGTGCTGCCATCGGTACTGGCGATTCTTTTCATCGCCACCTTCATCCGCTCGGCCTTCGGTTTTGGCGAGGCGCTGATAGCCGTACCGCTGCTCGCCTTTGTGATGCCCATAGATACGGCCGCGCCGATCGCCGTGCTGGTTTCGATCACGGTCGCGGTCATCGCCGTCGTGCAGGACTGGCGCCATATCCAGTTCCGTAGCGCGCGCCGGCTCTTCCTCGCCACCGTGATCGGAACGCCGATAGGTTTGTGGGCACTTCACGCGCTCGATGGCCACGTGGTCAAACTGGTGCTTGGCGTGGTCGTGGCCGGATTCTCCGGTTTCTCGCTGGTGCGCCGGCAGCCCATGTCGCTGCAGGACGACCGGCATGCCTGGACGTTCGGATTCGGCGCAGGCGTACTCGGTGGGGCGTACGGCATGAATGGGCCGCCGCTGGTGATGTACGGGGCGTTGCGCGGTTGGTCGCCCGTGCATTTCCGGGCCACCCTGCAGGGTTACTTCCTGCCGGCGAGCGTGCTGGCCATGGCGGGCTACGGGATGACCGGGCTCTGGACGCCCGCCGTGACGCACCAGTATCTCGCCGCACTTCCCGCGGTGCTCCTTGCGATCCCCTTGGGACGCATGGTCAACCGGCGCATCGGCGGACCAGCGTTCCTGGTTTGCGTGCACGCCGGCCTGGTGGTGGTCGGCATGATGCTCCTGCTTCAGTCGCTCGGCTGGATGGGCGGCTAGCGTCGCCGGCTTGGACGATTCGCCGGGCGGGCCGCATGCGAGTCTCGCGTGGCAGTCAGGTCATCGCAGTTGCGTGTAAGGGATTCGATGGCGATCCGCCGTCAGGGTACGGGGTGCCCTTTGCTCGCGGTCCAGATCGCATACCAGTCCTCGGCATCCAGCCGCAGGTCGAGCGCTGCCACCGCTTCGCGCAAACCTTCGATACGCCCCGTTCCGGTGATCGGCCAGGGCCGCGAGGGATGGCGCAGGATCCAGGCATAGGCGAGCGTGGCGAGACTCACGCCGTGGCGTTCGGCGATCGGCAGCATGGCCTCGCGCACGCGCAGCGCCTGCGGGTCGTCCGGGTGGAACAGTCGGCCGCCGCCGAGCGGCGACCAGATCATCGGCCGCAGCCCGAGCTGCTGCGCCTGGTCGAGCGTGCCGTCGTCGAGCGCAGCGAGCGCCAGGGGCGAAAGCTCCAACTGGTTGGTGAGCAGCGGATGGTGCTGTTGCAGCAGCGCAAACTGGCTGGCGCTGAAGTTCGATACGCCCCAGCACGCCACCTTGCCCTCGCGGGTAAGGGCGCGGAAGGCCTCGGCCAGCGCGGCGGCATCCATCAGGTAGTCCGGACGGTGGATCAGCACCAGGTCGAGCCGCTCGGCGCGCAGGTTGCGCAGCGACTGTTCCACCTGCGCACGCACGTAGCCCGGCGAGCTGTCGTAGTGGCTCAGCCGGTACGGACGTTCGGCCGAACGCAGGCGGATACCGCACTTGGTCACCAACTGCAGGCGCGAACGCAAGCCCGGCGCGGCCTCGAGCGCCTCGCCGAACAGCACCTCGGCACGGTAGTCGCCGTAGATGTCCGCATGGTCGAAGGTGGTGATGCCAAGCTCCAGCGCCTGTTCGATCCAGCGCACGCGGGCGGGTACGTCCAGCGACCACGAGGCCAGCCGCCACAGGCCCGCGACCACGGGAGAGAGCGTCAGCGGCGATGGCGTCGTGGTGGGCATGGCTGGGCGATCGGAGGAGGGCAGTGCAGTGTGCGAACCGCCCGTCACGATGGCAAGGCGCAGGTCACACCAGCCGGGTGCGCCGCCACCAGCCCGTTACCTTGTCCTCGCGCACCAGCGTGAACAGCCCCGCGCCCAGGATCAGTACGATGCCGGCCAGCATCGGCCAGTCCAGCCTGTCGCCGAACAGCCAGTAGCCGAAGCCGATCGCCCACAGCATCTGGCTGTACTGGGTCGGCGCCACGCGGTTGGCGGGAATGAGCTGGGTGGCGAGCATCAGCAGCACGCCGGCCAGCCCGGCGAGCAGGCCGTAGCCCGCCAGCAGCCACCACTGGTGCAGGGTCGGCCAGGTGAAGGAGGGCAGCATCAGCGCGCCGCCGATCACCAGCGGGCCGATCACCCCGGCGCCGTACAGGCTGATCCGTTTTTCGTGGGCGCCGGCCATGCGCAGTGCCACCACCGACACTGCGCCGGCCATGCCGCAGGCAATCGCCGCGAAATGGCCCACGCCCAACTGGCGGAAGCCCGGCCGCAGCACGACCAGCACGCCGACGAAACCCGCGAATACCGCCGACCAGCGCCGCCAGCCGACGTGCTCCTTGAGGAACACCACCGACAGCACGGTCACGAAGATCGGCATCAGGAAGATCAGCGCAAAGACCTCGGCCATCGGCAGGTGGGTGAACGCCACCACCGCCGAGAGATTGGTGATCGCGCCGGTCACCGCGCGGATCCACCACAGCGACGGACGCCTGGCCACGAAGATCTCGTGCCAGCGGTCGCCCGGCTTGCGGATGAACGGAATGGCTACCAGGCCCAGCACCGCCCCGAAGAACACCGCCTCGAACACCGGCAGCGTGCCGTGCAGCGATTTGACGAAGGCGTCGCTGATGGCATAGGCCGCGTAGCAGGCAAAGCCGAGTAGTACGCCCTTGAGCATGGGGTGGTCGCATCCTTGGATTGGCAGGGCGGCAGGCGGGCAGGCGCCTGGCATGACCTCCCGCCACCGCGGGCGGTAGAATGCCGGGCTTGTCCCTCCAACGGAACCCACGCATGGCCGCCCGTCTCGACCCGCTCGACCTGTACGACGTCCGCTCGCTGCTGTCCGACGAGGAGCGCATGGTGCAGGACACCGTCGGCCGCTTCGTCGACGAGAAGGTGCTGCCGATCATCGGCGACTGCTTCGACCAGGGCCGCTTTCCGAAGGAACTGATTCCCGAGATTGCGAACCTCGGCCTGCTGGGCGCGACGATTCCGGAAAAGTACGGCTGCGCCGGTATGAACGGCGTGAGCTACGGCCTGATCTGTCAGGAGCTGGAGCGCGGCGACTCCGGCCTGCGCAGCTTCGCTTCGGTGCAGAGCTCGCTGTGCATGTATCCGATCTACGCCTACGGCACCGAAGAGCAGAAGATGCATTACCTGCCGAAGATGGCGGCGGGCGAGGTCATCGGCTGCTTCGGCCTGACCGAGCCGCATGGCGGCTCCGATCCGGCGAACATGAAGACCAACGCGAAGAAGGACGGCGGCGACTGGGTCATCAACGGCGCCAAGATGTGGATCACCAACGGCAACCTGGCCGACATCGCGATCGTCTGGGCGCAGACTGAGGACGGCATCCAGGGCTTCATCGTGCCGACCGACACGGCCGGCTTCACCGCGCAGGAAGTGCACAAGAAGATGAGCCTGCGCGCCTCGGTCACCAGCGCGCTGTTCTTCGACAACGTGCGCGTGCCCGACGCCAACCGCCTGCCCAACGTGAAGGGCCTCAAGGGCCCGCTGGGCTGCCTCACGCAGGCCCGCTACGGCATCACCTGGGGCCCGATCGGCGCCGCGCAGGCCTGCCTGAAGGAAGTGCTCGACTACACCGCCGAGCGCATCCTGTTCGGTCGCCCGCTGGCCTCGAACCAGGCCGTCCAGCTGAAGATGGCCGACATGGCCCGGCGCATTACGACCGCGCAGTTGCTGTCGCTGCAGTTGGGCCGCCTGAAGGACGCCGGCACCATGCAGCCGACCCAGGTCTCGCTGGCCAAGTGGAACAACTGCCGCATGGCGATCGACATCGCCCGCGAGTGCCGCGACATCCTGGGTGGCGCCGGCATCACCACCGAGCACTCGGCGATCCGCCACGCGCTGAACCTCGAATCGGTGATCACCTACGAGGGCACCGAAACGGTGCACCAGCTGGTGGTCGGCCGCGAGCTGACCGGCATCAACGCGTTCTGATCTTTTTTCTCCCGCCGGGAGAAATGTGGTGCGAAGCGGCGGATGAGGGTTCGACCATGGCGCAGGGGAAAACCTGTGGCAGGCCCGAACCCTTTCCTCAACCACTCTCCCCCGTGGAGAGGAGCTTTCAGGAGCCAGGCCTTGCACGTCCCCGACATCCGCATCGAAACCGACCGCCTGATCCTGCGCCCGCCGCGCATCGAGGACTTCGATGCCTATGCGGCGAAGATGGCCGATGCCGAAGCGGCACGCTTCATCGGCGGCCAGCAGCCGCGTGCGGTGGCCTGGCGCGGCTTCCTCGCGTCGGCCGGCGCCTGGATGATCCAGGGTTTTTCGATGTTCTCGGTGATCGAGAAGTCGAGCGGCCAGTGGATCGGCCGGCTGGGTCCCTGGCATCCGGACGGCTGGCCCGGCACCGAGGTCGGCTGGGGTCTGGCGCGCTCTGCCTGGGGCAAGGGTTACGCCCTCGAGGGCGCGACCGCCGCCATCGACTGGGTGTTCGACCATCTGGACTGGACCGAGGTGATCCACTCCATCCACCCGGACAACAAGCCCTCGCAGGCGCTGGCGCAGCGGCTCGGCTCCACCTGCCGAGGCCCCGGCAAGCTGCCTGCGCCGTACGAGGATTCGCCGACCGAGATCTGGAGCCAGACCCGCGAACAGTGGCTGGCCCGCCGGGCCAAGGCATGAGCTTGTCGCGGTCTGCCGGGATGGTTGCCCCGCTGAGGCGCACGTTGGCCGTTTGCGTGCCGGAGTTGGAACGCCACTGTGCCGATCCATGGGTGGTCATCGGAAGCGCGGCGGCGTGGCTTGCCGGTGCCGAGGTGACGGTTGCCGACGTGGACGTGCTGACCAGCGTGCGTGACGCCCGCGCCCTGATCGACCACTGGCAGGCATGCTTGCTCGGGACGGACACGCTGAAGGATGGCGACCGTTTTCGCTCGCAGTTCGCCCGCTTCGAGTTTCCCGCCACTGTGGAAGTCATGGGTGGCCTGGAACTCGCCACGACGGACGGCTGGAAGGCGGTCCGTGTCGAGGCGATCCAGACGATCGAGATCGATGACGTGAGCGTACCGATCCCGACGCTCGCCGAACAGATCCGCTTGCTCGAATCTTTCGGACGCGCGAAGGACAAGGAACGCGCAGAGCGTCTGAAGCAGCTTGAAGGGTCCCAAGCATGATCACCGTCTACGGCATGCGTGCCTCGGGAAACTGCTACAAGCTGCAGTTGCTGCTCGACCAGCTTGGCCGCGACTACCGCTGGGTCGACGTCGACAGCGCGCACGGTGCGACGCGCACGCCCGAGTTCCTGGCCAGGAACCCGAACGGCAAGGTGCCGCTGCTGGAGCTCGAGGACGGGCGCCGGCTGGCCGAGTCCGACGCCATCCTCTGCTATCTCGCCGAGGGCACGCCGTTCTGGCCGAACGGGACGGGGCCGGAGGACGCCTGGCTGCGCGCGCAGACGCTGCAGTGGCTGTTCTTCGAGCAGTACAGCCACGAGCCGTGCATCGCGGTGGCGCGCTTCATCCGCGGCTGGCTGCCGCCGGAGCATCGGCGGCAGGCCGACGTGCCGGCGCTGATCGAGCGCGGCAAGGGCGTGCTGGCGGTGATGGAGCAGCACCTGGCCGGGCGCCAGTGGTTCGTGGGCGAGCGCTACGGGCTGGCCGACATCGCGCTGTACGCATATACCCACTGCGCCGGCGACGGCGGCTTCGACCTGTCGTCCTATCCCAACGTTCTCGCCTGGCTGGCCCGCGTGCGGGCGCAGCCGGGGCACACGCCCATGCAGGCCTGAGCCGCCGCCGGCGCCCAACCACCGCATGCCGGGCGGTGGGCTGAAGCCCACCCTACAATTGCATTTCCACTTTCCGAAGACCGCCATGTCCCTGCCATTCCCCATCACCGCCCGTCACAAGGGTTTCAACCGCGCAGAGATCGTCGACCAGAACTTCAGCGAGTTCGTGAAGCTGTGGCAGGGCGAGGTGCGTGCGGCGCCGCGCGACGACCAGTCGGTGCTGCCTGGCAGCGCGCTGGATGCCCGTGGTTTCCGGGAGCTGCTCGAGTCGCAATTGATCAGCCGCCACCTGGACCTGATGGCGCGCGTGCTCCGCGTGCAGAACAAGGTTTTCTACACGATCGGCTCGTCCGGCCACGAGGGCAACGCGATGGTGGCGCGGCTGACCCGCCACACGGATCCGGCCTTCCTGCATTACCGCTCCGGCGGTTTCATGGCCGAGCGCTTCCGCAAGCTGCCGGGGATGGATCCGGTGATGGACTCGGCGTTGTCCTTCGCGGCCAGCAAGGACGATCCGGCCTCCGGCGGCCGCCACAAGGTCTGGGGCAGCAAGCCGCTCTGGGTGCTGCCGCAGACCTCGACCATCGCCTCGCACCTGCCCAAGGCGCTGGGCACGGCGATCGCCATCGACCACGCACGACGCATCGGCCACACGCTGCCGGTGCCGGACGATTCGATCGCCATCTGCTCGTTCGGCGACGCCTCTTCCAACCACGCCACCGCGCAGACCGCCTTCAACGCGGCCGGCTGGACCGCGTACCAGAAGCTGCCCGCGCCGGTGCTGTTCGTGTGCGAGGACAACGGCATCGGCATCTCGGTGAAGACGCCGACCGACTGGGTGGCCAGCAACTACCGCTCGCGCTCCAACCTCGACTACTTCTTCGCCGACGGCCTGGACCTGGCCGAGGGCTACGCCCAGGTACAGCGCGCGGTGGAGCACTGCCGCAGCACGCGCCGGCCGACCTTCCTGCACCTGAAGACCACCCGCGTGATGGGGCACGCCGGCACCGATTTCGAGATCGAATGGCGCAGCATCGAGGAGCTCTGCGCGGTGGAGGCGACCGATCCGCTGCTGCGCTCGGCCGCGATCGCGCTGGAATCAGGCCTGTACTCGAAGGACGAGCTGCTGGCCCTTTACGAAGCCACCCGCAAGCGCTGCTTCGCCGCCGCCGAGGAGGCCGACCGCCGGCCCAAGCTCGACCGGCTCGACGACGTGATGGCGCCGCTTGCACCTTACACGCCCGCCAAGGTGAAGGCGGAAGCCGAACGCGCCGACTACGCGGACGCGCGCCTGAAGGCCTTCGGCAGCGAGGACAAGCTGCCGGAGAACCAGCCGCCGCGGCACCTTGCGATCCAGATCGGCCAGGCGCTGCACGACGTCATGGCCAAGTACCCCGAGTCGCTGCTGTTCGGCGAGGATGTAGCGCAGAAGGGCGGCGTCTACACGGTCACCAAGGGCCTGCATAAAACCTTCAAGAACACCCGCGTGTTCAACACCCTGCTGGACGAGACGGTGATCCTGGGCCTGGCCCAGGGCTACGCCAACATGGGCATGCTGCCGATCCCCGAGATCCAGTACCTGGCCTACTTCCACAACGCCGGCGACCAGATCCGCGGCGAGGCCGCCAGCCTGCAGTTCTTCTCCAACGACCAGTACCGCAACCCGCTGGTGATGCGCGTGGCCTCGCTGGGCTACCAGCGCGGCTTCGGCGGCCACTTCCACAATGACAACTCGATCGCCGCGCTGCGCGACATCCCGGGCCTGGTCGTCGGCTGTCCCAGCCGCGGCGACGACGCGGCCACCATGCTGCGCACGCTCACCGCGCTGGCGAAGGTGGACGGGCGCGTGTGCGCCTTCCTCGAGCCGATCGCGCTGTACATGACCAAGGACCTGTACGAGGCCGGCGACGGCCAGTGGCAGTTCGCGTACCCGGCGCCGGGCGAGGCGATGGGGCTGGGCGAGGGCAGGGTCTACGGCGAGGGCGCGGACGACCTGGTGGTGTTCACCTTCGGCAACGGCGTGCCGATGGCGCTGCGCGCCGCGCGCACCATCGAGGCGGAGCTCAAGTGGAAGGTGCGCGTGGTCGACCTGCGCTGGCTGGCGCCGCTCAACGACGCCTTCATCGCAGCGCAGGCCAAAACGGCCAAACGCATCCTGGTGCTGGACGAGGGCCGCAAGAGCGCCGGCGTGGGCGAAGGCGTGATCACCGCCGTCGTGGAGGCCGGCTTCGGCGCCACGCCGCTGGAACGGGTGGTCGGTGCCGATACGTTCACCCCGCTGGCGGGGGCCGCGTTCCTGGTGCTGCCGGGCGAGGCGGACGTGGTGGCGGCGGCGCGCCGGTTGGCGGGCTGACGCCGCCGGTTATTCGACTTCGCTCACGCGCGGCCACGACTCGTCGGTGATGCCGCGCGGCCGGTCGTACAGGCGGGCCTGGTTGCGGCCGTTCACCTTGGCCTGGTACATCGCCTGGTCCGCGCGTTCGATCAGCGTTTCCACCGTGTCGCTGAAGGTGCGCATGGCCACGCCGATGCTGATGCTCAGCATGAATTCGTCGTTGACCGGGATTTCCAGCCGGTACACCCGCCGGCACAGGCGGGTGGCGACCTGCATGGCCTGCTCCTGCACCACGCCGTCGAGCATGGCGATGAATTCCTCGCCGCCGTAGCGGCCGAGCAAGTCGGACGGTCGCAGTTCGGCGCGCAGTGCCTCGGCCACCTCGATCAGCGCACGGTCGCCGGCGCGATGCCCCTGCTGGTCATTGAGCAGCTTGAAGCGGTCCAGATCCAGGAACAGCAACGCCACCGGCCGGCCGGTGCTCTCCTCCAGCGTCGCCTCGGCCGCCTCGCTCCAGGCGCGGCGGTTGAGCACGCCGGTGAGCGAATCGTTGTCGGCCAGCGCGCGCACCAGGTCGCGGTCGCGACGCATGGTCAGCGCGCGGTCGCCCAGGCCGATCGACAGCACGATTGCCTCAAACGCGCCGGCCACCACGCTGGCGTCGCTGATCCAGCCCATGCCGGGCAGGGCGCCGCTGAGCTGTGCGGTCGACAGTGCGGTGAGCGCGAGCAAGGGCGTCCATCCGACCAGGAAGAACCACGCGTGGCGCGAACCGTGCGCGGCCGCTACGGTGGCCGCAAGCAGCATCAGCAGCGCGCCCAGGATCAGCAGCGGATCGACCAGCGCCTGCGCCACGTCCACCAGCACGTCGATCGAGCTGCTGCGCATCAGCACCAGCAGCGGCATGCCGATGGCCAGCGCCAGCACCGGCGCGCGCAGCAGCGGCGCAAAGCGCTGCAACTCGCAGAAGCGGGCCATGAACAGCGCGGCGAAAGCCACCGACAGGGCGATCGCGGCGGATTCCAGCAGGCTTGCCGAAGGCGCCAGCCAGCCGAATTCCAGCGGATGGAACAGGAAGCCGGTCTGGATGCTCTGGATCAGCGCGTAGCAAAAGATGTAGCCGGCGTACCAGGAGAACGTGTTGTCGCGCAGCATCAGCGCGAAACAAAGCGCCATCAGCGCCATCGTCAGCATGACCGCGAAGCAGGCGCTGAACAGCGTCAGCCAGTGCGCATCGTGCGACAGGAACGCGGTCAGCGACTCCATGTGGAAGCTCAGCGGCGGGGAAAGCCCGTCCACCGGCTCCAGCTTCAACAGGATCAGCGACGACGCCGGCACGCTGGCCGGGTAGCGGTACGCCAGCCGGCCATGGCCGAGCTGCGGGCCGCCCGCCTCGTCCAGCGCCAGTGTGCTGGTATGGCCGTCCGCGTGGTAGACGGTGATGCGCCCCAGCGCGGGCGGGTAGATGGTCAGCACCCGCTCCTCGTCCACCCAGGGCGGCTGCGGGCGCAGCACCACCCAGCTGCCGGTGCCCTCGCGCGGAAAACTGTGCAGAAGGGAAGGCTCGAACGCAGCCAATTGGCCCTGGCGGAACTGCTTCAGCACCGCGGCGGGAGTATCGCCGGTACGCACCTCGCGCCAGCCGCCGTCCAGCAGCACGGACGCATGCACGACGCCGAACCACAGCCACACGAAACCGAGCACGCCCCCGACGAGCGGGAGCCTGCACCGGTTCCATATCCTTGCTGCGGACAGCCTTCGCATCCCCTGGTCCCCGCTTGGCGACGCGCCGCGCATGCGCGGCGCGTGGCCCAACCCCTGGTCAGGCTGCCGGTCGTCTGCCACCGGTATGCCTGCATTCGAGACGATCCTACGCGAACCGTCCGGTCCTCCGCTCGCTTTTTCGCCGGCGAGCCAAGGGTGCATGAAGCAGGGTCTGTGCCAAGGCGAAAAAACCACTCGGATGGCCGCTCACGGCCCCTTGGCGGCGTCGCCGGCATGCTCGCCGAATCGCGGCCGTGTCTGACCCTGTGGGGTAGCTATGGACCCATCCGAGCAGTCGGCGCCGCGTCCTTCACCTGACCTTCGCGCCCATGCCGGCGCGCCCGGCGGAGATCCACCATGACCCTCAAAGTAGCCGTACTGGTCGGCAGCCTGCGCAAGGACTCGTTCAACCGGCGCCTGGCGCGCGCGGTCGAGAAGCTTGCTCCCGGCGAGTTCGCGTTCGAGCACATCGAGATCGGCGGCCTGCCGTTGTACGACCAGGATTTCGACGGCGATTACCCGGCGCCGTGCCAGCAACTGAAGCAGCAGATCGAGGCGGCGGATGCGCTGCTGTTCGTCACGCCCGAGTACAACCGCTCGATTCCCGGCGTGCTGAAGAACGCGATCGACATTGCCTCCCGGCCCTGGGGTACCAACTCCTTCGCCGGCAAGCCCGGCGCGGTCATCGGCGCGTCGATCGGCGCGACCGGCAGTGCGTTGGCGCAACAACACCTGCGCAACGTGCTCGCCTACCTGGACGTCCCCTTGCTGGGACAGCCTGAGGTGTTCGTGCAGTTCAAGGACGACGGTCCGGTGGATGCTGGCGGCGAGATCACCGTCGACAGCACGCGTCAGTTCCTGCAGGGCTTCGTCGACCGCTACGTGCATTGGGTGCACGCGATCCTGAAACGCTGAGCGCGCCGTAGGGTGGGCCTCAGCCCACCATCGCCAACCCTCGCGACGTGGGAAAGATGGGGTCAAGCCAACCCTACGAACGCGAAAGCGCTTGACTCTGGACCTGGATCAAAGGTCTAGACTCGAGCCATGAACACGCAAACCCCGCTCACCATCGGTGCCGTCGCCAAGCGCGCCGGCGTGGCCATCGACACCATCCGCTACTACGAGCGCGAAGGGCTGCTGCCCGAACCGACGCGCCGTCCTTCCGGCTATCGCAGCTACGGCGAAGGCACGGTGGCGCAGTTGCGCTTCATCCGCCGCGCGAAGAGCCTCGGCTTTACGCTGGAGGAGATCCGCGAACTGCTCGCGCTTTCGGCCGACCGGCAGCGCGGCGTCCGGGCGGTCAAGCAGCGTGCGCAGCGGCGGCTGGCCGATATCGAAGCGCGCATCGCCGAGCTGGAGCGCGTGCGCGCGGGGCTTGCCGAACTGATCGAGGCCTGTCCCGGCCACGGCGCGCCGGAGGAGTGCCCGATCCTGCGTGCGCTGGATGGGGAGGACCGGTCATGAGCGGCTGCTGCCACGCATCCGTCGAGACCGCCGAACGGGATCCGGTCTGCGGCATGGCGGTCGATCCGGCCAGCACGCCGCACCACGCCGACCATGCCGACCGCACCTACCACTTCTGCGGCGCCCGTTGCCGCGAGCGCTTCCTGGCCTCCCCGCACGAATACCTGGACCACCAGCCCGGTCCGGCCGCCGACGACTGTTGCCATGGCCATGCCGGGCCGGTGGCCAATGCGCATGCGCACACGGTCAAGGATCCGGTCTGCGGCATGGATGTCGACCCGCATGCCACCCCGCACCGCGCCGAACACGCCGGGCGCACCTG
The DNA here is from genome assembly GCF_049727805.1 of Frateuria sp. YIM B11624. Lineage (NCBI taxonomy): Bacteria > Pseudomonadati > Pseudomonadota > Gammaproteobacteria > Lysobacterales > Rhodanobacteraceae > Frateuria > Frateuria sp. YIM B11624. The sequence continues at coordinate 2,526 of NZ_JBCNYA010000036.1, read as the reverse complement.
GTACTTCTGCAGCGCCCGCTGTCGCGAGCGCTTCGTCGCGGCGCCCGGGGACTTCCTGGGCGAGCGGGCGGCGCCGGCGCCAGACCCCGGCGCCATCTACACCTGCCCGATGCACCCGGAAGTGCGCCAGGTAGGACCGGGCGATTGTCCGAAATGCGGCATGGCACTGGAGCCGCTCGCGCCCAGCGCGGAGGCCGACGACGGCGGTGAAGTGAAGGCCCTGGCACGCCGTTTCGGCTGGCTGGTCGCGCTGACCCTGCCGGTGCTGGTGCTTGCGATGGGGCCGCACGTGGTCGGCCATCCCTGGCCGATGCGCTGGGCCGGCGTGCTCGGCTGGATCGAAGCGCTGCTGGCCAGCGTGGTGGTGCTGTGGGGCGGGGCGCCGTTCTTCCGGCGCGGCTGGCGCTCGCTCCGCCCATGGTCGCCGAACATGTACACGCTGATCGCCCTGGGCACCGGCGTGGCCTGGCTCTACAGCGTGGTGGCCCTGCTCGCGCCCGGCCTGTTCCCGGCCGGTTTCCGCCTGCACGGGCGCGTCGGCGTGTACTTCGAGTCGGCCGCGGTGATCGTCGCGCTGGTCACGCTGGGCGACTGGCTGGAGCTGCGTGCACGGCGCCGCACCGGCGAGGCGCTCAAGGCGTTGCTGGGTCTGGCGCCGAAGACCGCCCATCGCCTGGAGCACGGCCACGAGCACGAGGTGCCGCTGGAGGCTGTCGGTGTGGGCGACCTGTTGCGCGTGCGTCCCGGCGAGAAGGTGCCGGTCGACGGCGTGGCCATCGAGGGCGAGAGCCATGTCGATGAATCCATGCTCACCGGCGAACCGATGCCGGTCGCCAAGGCCGCCGGCGACCGGCTCACCGCGGGCACCGTGAACCAGGACGGCACGCTGGTGCTGCGCGCCGAGAAGATCGGCGGCGAGACGATGCTGGCGCAGATCGTCGCGCTGGTCGCACAGGCCCAGCGCAGCCGCGCACCGCTGCAGCGCGTGGCCGACCGCGTGGCCGCGTGGTTCGTGCCGGCCGTGGTCGCGGTCGCGGCGCTGGCGTTCGCCGCCTGGGCGGTCTTCGGGCCGGAGCCGCGGCTGGCACACGCGCTGATCGCCGCGGTGTCGGTGCTGATCATCGCCTGTCCCTGCGCGCTGGGACTGGCCACGCCCATCTCGATCATGGTCGCCAGCGGGCGCGGCGCGCAGGCTGGCGCGCTGTTCCGCGACGCCGCCGCCATCGAGGCCCTTCATCGGGTCGATACGCTGGTGCTGGACAAGACCGGCACGCTTACCGAGGGACGTCCCACGCTGCGCGAGGTGGTCGCCGTGGGCGGTTTGCCGCGCGAGCGGTTGCTGGCCCTGGCCGCCGCGCTGGAGCGGGCGAGCGAGCATCCATTGGCGCGCGCCATCGTCGCCGGTGCTTCGGACGAGGGCGTGACGGTCGCGGCGGCGACCGGCTTCCGCGCGCTTACGGGGCGCGGCGTGCGCGGGCAGGTCGACGGCAGCGAGGTGGCGCTGGGCAATGCCCGCCTGCTCGAGGAACTCGGCGTGCCGCTGGACGGTGCCGCCACGCAACAGGCCGAGCGCCTGCGCGGCGACGGCGCGACCGTGATGTTCCTGGCGGTGGACGGCGCGCTGGCCGGTCTGATCGCGGTCGCCGACCGCATCAAGGCGGATACGCCCGCCGCGCTCGACACGCTGCGGCGCGAGGGATTGCGCATCGTCATGCTCACCGGCGACAACGCCACCACGGCGCAGGCGGTCGCGCGGCAGTTGCGCATCGACGAGGTGCATGCAGATGTCTCACCGGCCGACAAGGCGGCCGTGGTCGAGCGGCTCAAGCGCGAGGGGCGGCGGGTGGCGATGGCGGGCGACGGCATCAACGATGCGCCTGCCCTGGCCGCGGCGGATGTCGGCATCGCGATGGGCGGTGGCACGGACGTGGCGATGGAGAGTGCGCAGGTCACGCTGGTCAAGGGCGAGCTTTCGGCGATCGCGAGGGCGCGTGGATTGTCGCAGGCGACGGTGCGGAACATTCGCCAGAACCTGTTCTTTGCATTCGTCTACAACGCGGTGGGGGTGCCGGTGGCCGCGGGGGTGCTTTATCCGGTGCTCGGGGTGGTGCTGTCGCCGATGGTCGCTGCGCTGGCGATGAGCCTGTCGTCGGTGTCCGTCGTGACCAACGCGTTGCGCTTGCGCCGCCTCCGCTTTTAGCTCCCTCTCTCCTCCGGGGAGAGGGCTGGGGTGAGGGGGCCGGGGCTCACGGGGAGGTGTTGCTTTTGCCTGTCGCTCTTGCGGTGCACTTCCGCGACTGGGCTCGCCTGCGGCGGGCTTCCGATCGCCTGACGGCGCTCGGGTCACTTTTCTTTGCTGGCCCAAAGAAAAGTAACCAAAAGAAACGGCCTGTTCAGCCCGGGGTGAGATAAGAGCTAGGTGCCGCCTCGCCTTGATGGGTACGCGCCTGCTCATAGAGGAGCTGCCGCCGCTTTACCTTCGGGCGCTCGGGAGTTGAGGCGAGGGAGGCATGCCGTGTGTTTGAC
>NZ_JBCNYA010000035.1:0-42331 GCF_049727805.1 Frateuria sp. YIM B11624 | reverse complement strand
CCCCTTCCCCCCCCCCACCCCCCCCCCCCCCCCCCCCGCGGCCATGTCGCAGGCGATCTGCACCTGCTTGGTCAGCGGCAGCATGTCGGGGATCAGGCGGGTGCCCAGCAGCACCTCGTCGGTGACGCCCTTGGCCTTGGCGTGCGCCTCGCCCTTCTTCAGCACGTGGAGGAGGTTGGACAGCGCGCGCACGAACACGGGAACGGAAGCCTGGTACATCGAAAGCGTCATGGAAGAACTCCAGTCAGTGGGAGGAATCGTGCGGCAGCGCCTGCGGCCCATCCGCGTCGGGGATGTCCGTTTCGCCGGCCAGCGGTGCGGTGTGCGCGGTCACCCGCGCGGCGATCACGGTGCCGGCGACCAGCAGCAGCGCCGACAGCACGAAGGCCAGTCCCGGCAGGTGCACCGGCGAGCCGGGTGCGATCGAGAAGGCGAACACCTGCGCGAACAGGTAGGGCCCGAAGATGCCGGCGAAACTGCCCAGGCTGGTGATCGCGCCCTGCAGGCGACCCTGTTCGGAAGGATCGACCTGGTGCGTCATGATCGCCTGGATCGGCGGCCCGGACAGGCTCCACAGCGCCATCAGCGGGATGCCGGCGAGGAACAGCCAGCCCTGGTTGGCCACGCCCATCAGCAGGAACGCGCCGATGCCGCAGGCCATGCCGGCCAGCAGCACGCGCCGCTCGCCGAAGCGCGGCGTCAGCCGGCCGGTGAGGAAGGCCTGCACCGAGCCGTCGCAGGCGCCCACCAGCATCAGCACGAAGCCGACCGCCTGCGGGCCCCAGCCGTAGCGGTAATCCGCGTACAGCACGAAGGTGGTCTGCAGCACGTAGTGCGCCAGGTACACCAGGAACATCACGATGCCCAGCCCGAGCACCTGCGGGTAGCGCCGCAGCAGCTTGAGCGATCCCAGCGGGTGCGCACTGTGCAACTCGAAGCGCGGCGTGCGCCGTTCTTTGGGCAGCGATTCGGGCAGGATGAAGAAGCCGTACAGGAAGTTGCACAGCGCCAGGGCGCCGGCGACCCAGAACGGCAGGCGCAGCGAGATGTCGCCGAGGAAGCCGCCCAATCCCGGCCCGACGATGAAGCCCAGCCCGAAGGCGCCGCCCAGCACGCCGTAGGCGGCGGCGCGCTTGTCCTTGGGCGTGATGTCGGCGATGTAGGCGTTGGCGGTGGTGAAGCTCGCCGCGGTCATGCCCAGCAGCGTGCGGCTGACCAGCAGCAGCCACAGCGTGGGTGCCAGCGCCAGCACCACGAAGTCGATCGCCAGCCCGAGGTTGGAGATCAGGATCACCGGACGCCGTCCGAAGCGGTCCGACAGCGCGCCCTGCACCGGCGAGAACGCGAACTGCACCACCGCGAACACGGTGGAGAACACGCCCACCCACCACGCGGCCCGGGCGATGCCGCCGCCGGCGAGCTGCTCGATCAGGTGTGGCAGCACCGGGATGACGATGCCGAACGCCAGCATGTCCAGCAGCACGGTGACGAAGATGAAGGCCACCGCCGCGCGGCGGCGCGTGTCGCTCAGAACGGTGTGGGTCGGGTCCATGCACAGGTGGCCGGCAGGCGAAGCGCGCACGATAGCGCATCGCTGCGACGGGATTACTGCGTGTCGGGCAAGGCCGGCGTGCGCACGGGTCGCAAAACCCCCGTGTCCGATCCGACGTAGGGTGGGCTTGAGCCCACCGGCTCTTCCGGCCACATCGACGCCAACGCACCGCTACCGCGGCGGCTGCGCCATCTCCCGCGCGCTGAGGAAGCCGTCGTGGTTGCGGTCCATCCGGCGGAATTGCGCGCGCAGGTCGGCCTGGAACGCGGCCAGCGTGCGCGGCGTGCGGCGGGGGCCGGGCGGCAGCTCCGCCGCTTCCAGCACGCCGTCGCCATTGGTGTCCATGGCGTGGAAGCCGGCGCTCAGGTAATCGACGTATTCCTGCGGACCGATGCGCCCGTCGCCATCCTGGTCGAACTGCGCCAGGTAGGCGGCGACGGTGGACGGATAGTCGCCCGCATGGACGGTCGTGCAGAGCAGGGCGAAGAGCGGGAGCAGGCGGCGCATCGGTGCATTGGAGCAGGCCGCGCGCGGCAGCGGCAAGCGCATCAGGCGACGGGCGCGTCCGCGGCCACGACCCGGTTGCGGCCGGCGCGTTTGGCCTCGTACAGCGCGCGGTCGGCACGCCGCACCAGGGCGGCCACGTCGCGGTCGCCCGACGCACGCACCGCCACGCCGATCGATACGGAGATCGGCTGCACCTGCCCGTCCAGTTCCAGCGACATCATCGTCACATGGATACGCAACGACTCCGCCAGCGCCATGGCGCCGGCCAGGTCGCTGCGCGGCAGCAGCACCAGGAATTCCTCGCCGCCGGCGCGTCCCAGCACGTCGCCCGGGCGCAGCAGGGCGGCGATGCCCCGGGCCAGCGACGCCAGCACGCGGTCGCCCACCGCATGGCCGAAGCGGTCGTTGATCGCCTTGAAATGGTCCGCGTCCAGCATCACCGCGGCGAGCGCATCGTCCTGGCCGAACAGCCGGCGCCCCTCCTCGTCCAGCGCCAGCCGGTTGAGCGTGCCGGTGAGCGGATCGGTGCGGGCCAGGCGACGCAACTCGGCCTGCGCCGTTTCGTTGTACATCAGCAGGAAACCGATGCTGGCGAAGACCGGCTCGAGCGTGCCGTAGATCATGTTGACGACGTTGCCCGGCGTGGCCTGCAACAGCCCCGCCTGCGCCGCGGTGCCCAGCTCGTGCAGCCGCAGGAACCAGGCGACGGCGGCGCCGGCCAGCACCAGCAACATCACCCGCTGCGCGGCCGAGCCACCGGGACGCAACGCGTGGCGCAGCGGCCACAGCAACATGCCCAGGTAGCAGCCCACCAGGGCGGCGCCGATGCACACCCGGGTGCGGTAGTCCGGCTGGACGATGCCGAACCAGGCGATGCCCAGCCACGCGGCCAGGCCGATCGCGGCCAGCCACGCCCGCCGCTGCGGCACGCCCAGCAGCAGGCGCAGCGCACGCGCGGTCTCGGCATAGGAAATGATCAGCACGCCGTTGGCCAGCACGATCGACCACCAGTCGCTGATCTGTCCCCGCAGCGCCGCCAGCAGCCAGCCCAGCGACTGCAGCACCAGCACCGTGCCCCAGATGCGCAGGCTGGTGCGCGCGCGGCCGGTATAGGCGCGCGTGGCCACCAGCAGCAGCGGCGCAAGCAGCAACGCCTGCAGGGCGCCAAGCAGGCTCAGGGTGGCAAGGTCCAGGTGCACTCGAAAGGGGAGCCGGTGGAAGGGCGCCCCTGTAACGGCCGAAGCCGGCGAAACTTCAGCGCGCGCCGTGGATCCCGATGAACTGCAGGAACTCCGCGCGGGTGCGCGCGTCGTCGCGGAAGGCGCCGAGCATCTGGCTGGTGACCATCGATACGCCGCGCTTGTGCACGCCGCGCGTAGTCATGCATTCGTGGCTGGCGTCGATCACCACCGCGACGCCGGCGGGCCGGAGGTGCTCCTGGATGCAGTGGGCGATCTGCGCGGTGAGCTTCTCCTGCACCTGGAAGCGGCGCGCGTAGCCCTCCACCACGCGGGCCAGCTTGCTGATGCCGACTACGCGGTTGGTCGGCAGGTAGCCCACGTGGGCGCGGCCGATGATCGGCGCCATGTGATGCTCGCAGTGGCTCTCGAACTCGATGTCGCGCAGCACCACCATCTCGTCGTAGCCCTCGACCTCCTTGAAGGTGCGCTTGAGGAACTCGGACGGATCGTCGGCGTAGCCGGAGAACCAGTCGCGGTAGGCCTTGGTCACGCGGCGCGGCGTGTCCAGCAGGCCCTCGCGCGTGGGATCGTCGCCGGCCCAGCGCAGCAGCGTGCGCACGGCTTCCTCGGCCTGGGCCTGGGTGACGTCGTTGGGGGTGCTCGGGTCGCTCATGCGGATGCCTTGGCTTGCGGACGTGACAGTTTAGCGTCCGCTGCCGGGTGACGTACCCAGGCATGTGTAAAGCCCCGCGCTCCGAAACCTTCTCCCCTGGGGAGAGGGTTTGGGTGAGGGGCCGGGGCTCGCGGGGAGGATGGTTTTTTTCGCGCTTGCATGACGAACAAGCGGCGCACAGGCCGGTCTTCGGCTAGAGCGCCCCTCACCCCGGCCCTCTCCCCGGAGGGGAGAGGGAGCGGATGTGTCAGACGGTGTCTTCCTCGACGTCGTCGTCCAGCTCGGGCACCACGCCCAGCAGCTGCTGCGTCACTTCGCCCGAGAGGGTCTCCACGCCACGCAGCTTGCGCTCGATGGTGCGGGTCTTCTTTCCGGCTTCGCCGAGGCTCTTGCTCACCGTGTTGATCTGCTTTTCGGCCTTCTCGAGGATGCCCGCGAACTTGCCGAACTCGTTCTTCACCGCGCCCAGCAGTTGCCAGACCTCGCTGGAGCGCTTCTCGATGGCGAGCGTGCGGAAACCCATGCGCAGGCTGTTGAGCAGCGCACTCAGCGTCGACGGGCCGGCAATGGTGATGCGATGGTCGCGCTGCAGTTGCTCGAACAGCCCGGGGCGGCGGATGACTTCCGCGTACAGCCCCTCGGTCGGCAGGAACAGCACCGCGAAATCCGTGGTGTGCGGCGGAGACACGTACTTGTCCTTGATGGATTTCGCCTCGTCGCGGATGCGGCGCTCCAGCGCCAGCGCCGCGAGTTCGGCGGCGGCGGCATCCGCGCGATCGTGCGCGTCGAGCAATCGCTCGTAATCCTCGGTCGGGAACTTCGAGTCGATCGGCAGCCATACCTGCCCATCGATGTCCTGGCCCGGCAGGCGGATCGCGAATTCGACACGGTCGTTGGAGTCGGGGACCGTCGCCACGTTCAACGCGTATTGTTCCGCCGTAAGCAGTTCGCTCAACAGCGAGGCGAGTTGCACTTCGCCGAAGATGCCGCGGGCCTTCGGGTTGCTCAGCACGCGCTTCAGGTCGCCCACGCCGCTGGCCAGGCTCTGCATCTCGCCCAGGCCGCGCTGCACGGCTTCGAGACGCTCGGACACCAGCTTGAAGGACTGGCCCAGGCGCGTTTCCAGCGTGCTCTGCAGCTTCTCGTCCACGGTCGCGCGCATCTGTTCCAGCTTGGCGGCGTTGTCGTCCTGCAGCGCCTTGAGCTTGGCCTCCAGCGTGGCGCGCACCTCGCCCATGCGCTTTTCGTTGTCGGCAGTGAGCGCCGCCAGCCGCTGCTGCTGCTGTTCGCTGACGCGGTCGAGGGTAAGGGTGACCTCCTCGCGGCTCTTGCGGGCGTCGTCGGTCAGCCGCTGCGCCAGGGCCTGCAGGCCCGCATCGGTGCGCGCGGTGAGGCCGTCCAGGCGCTGGCCGAAACCGTCGATGCGCTCGGCCTGCTGGCTCGACATGCCGGAAAGCTGCTCGGCGACGTGGCCGCGGAAGCGGTCGAAGCCCTGCTGCAGTTCCTCGCGGCCGGCGCGCTGTTCCTCGCGCAGCGCGCGTTCGAGGCGCTCACCGTCGTGCTTGAGCGCGTCCAGGCGAACCGCCAGGCCGTCGTCGGCGCGGCTGCGGCGCAGGAGCACCAGTTGCAACGCCAGCACGGCGAGTGCGACGAGGAGAAGGAGGAACAGGAGTACGTCGGCGAGGGGCATGGCAGGTTCCGGCAAGCTACACGCCCAGTTTACGCGCTGCCGTCTCAGCCGCCGCGACGCTTCGGCCGGAGCCGTTGCCGCAGGAAGCGCAGCGTGGCCAGTTCCAATTGGCGCGGTCGCCCGGCGCAGGTTGGGGTGATCGCGCGTTGCAGGCTGCCGTCGCGCCAGCCTTCGAAGACCTGCGGGTGGATGTAGGACTTGCGGCAGACCGCCGGCGTGTTGCCGAGCACCTCGGCCACCTGCCCGACGGCTTCGACCAGCGCGCTGCGGCGCGCGCGCTCGCCGCCCTTTTCGGGCAGCGGCGTGCAGGCCAGCACGCCGGCGGCGCAGGTGGTGCCGCCCCAGGTGCGGAAGTCCTTGGCGCTGAAGGCCTCGCCGCAGATGGCGTGCAGGTAGTCGTTGACCATGCCCGAATCGATCGGCTGGCGTTCGCCCGCATCGTCCAGGTACTGGAACAGCCGTTGGCCGGGCAGTTGCTGCACGTGGCGCGCGAGGCGGGCCAGCCGCTGGTCGTCCAGTTCGACCTCCTGTTCCTGGCCGCTCTTGCCGCGGAAGCAGAAACGCAGCCGGCCGCGCACCACGCGCAGGTGGCGCGAGCGCAGCGTGGTCAGGCCGTAGCTCCGGTTCTCGCGCGCGTAGGCCTCGTTGCCGACGCGGATCAGCGTCTCGTCCAGCAGGCGTACCAGCAGCGCCAGTACCTTTTCGCGCGGCAGCCCGGCCAGCGCGAGGTCCTGGCGGGTGCGCCGGCGCAGCTTGGGCAGCGCCGCGCCGAAGGCCAGGATGCGGTCGAACTTGCCGTGCTCGCGCAGCGCGCGCCAGTCCGGGTGGTAGCGGTATTGCTTGCGTCCGCGCGCATCGCGGCCGGTAGCCTGCAGGTGGCCGTCGGGATCGGCGCAGATCCACACGTCCTCGTAGGCCGGCGGGATCGCCAGCGCGCGGATGCGCGCCAGTTCGGCCTTGTCCGTGATCGGTTGGCCGTCCGCATCGCGGTAGCTGAAGCTCTTGCCGCGGCGCAGGCGGCGGATGCCCGGCTGTGCGTCGCTGACGTAGACCAGGCCGGCCGCCCGCGCCTGCGCACGCAGGGCGGGGTCGATTTCGCTGGGGCGGCTGCTCATCGAAGCGAGTGTGGCGGTGGCCTCGATCAAGACGGCGTGCATGCGGCTTTGCACCGGCGCCGCGCCCGCTCCGTGCAAACGGGCGCATGATGGACCGTGACCTGTCATCGGAGCCGAAACATGGAACACGCGTACGACTACCTGATCGTGGGCGGCGGCATGGCCGCCGATGCGGCGGCCAAGGCGATCAGCGCCGCCGATGCGGCCGCGAGCATCGGGATCCTCGGCGCGGAGACCGAGCCGCCGTACGAGCGGCCGCCACTGTCCAAGGCATTGTGGAAGGGCGACAAGACGCTAGCCTCGATCGACCTGCAGACCGCGGCGAGCGGCGCCGAACTACACCTGGGCCGCCGCGCGCAGACGCTGGACCGCGCCGGCCATCGCGTGGTCGACGACCGCGGTGACAACTGGCGCTACCGCCGCCTGCTGCTGGCCACCGGCGCATCGCCGCGCGTGCTTCCGTTCGCCGCCAACGAGCGGGTCATCCATTTCCGCACCACCGACGACTACCGCCGCCTGCGTGGCTACGCGGTGGAGGGCGCACGCATCGCCGTGGTGGGCGGTGGCTTCATCGGCAGCGAACTGGCCGCCGCGCTCGCCGGCGCCGGCTGCAAGGTGAGGATGCTGTTTCCGGGTGCGTCGATCGGCAGCGGGCGCTATCCGCCCACGCTGGCGTCCTTCCTGGACGATTACTACCGCGGGCGCGGCGTGGAGCTGCTGTCTGGCGTCAAGGTGGTGGGCGGCAGCGCCGGCGACGGGGATGTCGAGCTGGTGCTGTCCGACGGCCGGCGTCTGCGCGTGGATGCCGTCGTCGCCGGCCTGGGCGTGGTTCCGGATACCGCGCTGGTGGAGCAGGCCGGGCTGGAGGTGGCTGACGGCGTGCTGGTCGACGCCCGGCTGCGCACCAGCGATCCCGACATCTGGGCCGCGGGCGACCTGGCCAACTTCTTCAACCCGTCGCTCGGCCGGCGCCTGCGCGTGGAGCACGAAAACGCGGCGGTCGAGATGGGCGCCCACGCCGGCCGCGCCATGGCCGGCGCGGGTGGGGACTACACCACTCTGCCGTACTTCTACTCGGACCTGTTCGACCTCGGCTACGAGGCGGTCGGCCTGCTCGATGCGCGGCTGCAGCTGGTGGAGGACTGGAGCGAGCCGCACCGCAAGGGCGTCGTCTACTACCTCGACGGCGGCCGCGTGCGCGGCGTGCTGCTGTGGAACGTGTGGGGCCAGGTCGATGCCGCACGCGCGCTGATCGCGCAGCCCGGCCCGTTCGACGCCGCTTCGCTGCGCGGGCGCATTCCCCACGACGGCTGAATTTGCGCGCGCCCTACGCACTCCTGATTAAGAACACACGCGTGCACGGCGAAAGCCGGGCATGCGTTAAAAAACTGCAATTACGATGTGATAGAGTTCACAAAAACCTCACACAGATAGTCGGCCGTCAAGACGGCTGAGCAGCAGCCGGTGGAGTGGTGCCGGACAGGAGCAGGGGGAACAACGGCAATGTTCATTCGAGGCCCCATCCCGGCGGCCAGCCGGCTTGCGCTCGCCACCGCGGTGCTGGTCGCGCTGTGCGGCCAGCCGGCGTCCGCCATGGACGACACTGGCACCGGCGGCGTGGTGTCGACCATCGACACGCTGCGCCATGCCGGTGACTGGACCCGCGCACTGGCGCTGTGCGAGGACGCACTGCGCAGCCATCCCGACGACGTGGCGCTGCGGCGCCGGCAGGTGCTGATCCTGGCCGACGCCGGCGCAGTCAGCCGTGCGCGCGAACTGGCGCGCAGGCTGCCTGACGATCCCGCGCTGCTGGCCCGCCTGGACGCCGACGCGGCGGCGCATCGCGCCACCCGCGCGGTGCGCGACGCGGTGGCGCCCGATGCCGACCCCTATGCTGCCGCGGACGCCGCAGTACGCGAGCTCGATGCCGTGATCGCCCGCCATGCCGACGACCCGGCGATCGTGCGCCGCGCGCGCCTGGACCGGCTGGTGGCGCTGCAAGGCGCCAGTCGCGACGCCGAAGTGGTCGCCGCCTACGACGCCATGAGCCCGGCCGAGCGCGAGGCCCTTCCGCCTTACGTGCTGCGCCCGCTGGCCGAGGCGCTGCTCGACCGCCAGCGCCCGGAGGAGGCGGCAGGCCTGCTCGAGCAGGCCGGCCCGGCCGCGCCCGGCAGCATTCCCGAGGGCGAGTCGGACCCGGCCATCGTGCTGATGTACGCCTACAGCGAGGCGGGCCAGTACGCCAAGGCGCGCCAAACCATCGACGCCGCCGCCGCGGCGCAGCCGGTGTGGCTGCATCCGCCGGGGCAGACCGAGCCGGAGGCCAACCCGCACCGCAGCGAGGACGACCTCAACGCCGCCCTGCTGCGCAACTACGCCGGCCTGCTGGCCGACGCCCATGCACGCCTTGCCGCTGGTGTGCACGAGGCACCGGCCAGCGCCGCCTGGCGCCGCGAGCTGGGCAACAACGAGCGCGCCCGCGGCTGGCCGCGGCTGGCTGAGCAGGACCTGGCGATCGCCCGCGGGCTCGACCCGCAGGACCTCGGCGCGCGCATGGGCGGACTCGAGACCCGCCGCGACCTGGGCGACTTCCCCGGCGTCGAGGCCGACCTGGAAGCGATCGAGGCACGCTATCCCCGCGACAGCCAGGTCCAGCGCCAGCGCGACGCCTGGAACCGCCAGCGCGGCTGGCAGTTCGATGCGCAGCAGACCTTCGGCCACGGCAACACCATCGACTACGGCGACCGCGACCAGGACACCCAGGCCACGCTTGCCTCGCCGCTGCTGGCCGACCACTGGCGCATCTACGGCATCGCCCGCCACGCGCAGGCCTCGCTGCCCGAAGGCGACGCCCACCGCACCGACGCGGGGCTGGGCGTGCGCGGCGAATGGCGCGGCGTGCAGGCCTACCTGCAGGCGCTGCCCACGCGCGGCACCGGCGGCGATCCCACGGCGGCGGAGGCTGGCTTCGACTGGGCGATCAGCGACCACTGGAGCTGGAGCACGGACGCCAGCAGCTCCGGCGCCGACATCCCGCTGCGCGCCCGCTACTACGGCATTCACGGCAGCACGCTGGACAGCACCGTGCAGTGGCGCGCCAGCGAGCTGCTGAGCGCGCGTTTGGGCGTGCAGGGAGCCAACTTCAGCGACGGCAACCGCCGCCGCGCGGCGGACCTCGGCGTCACCGGCCGCGTGCTCACTCGTCCGCGCCTGCAACTGGACCTGGGCGCGGACCTGTACACCTCGCACAACACGCTGGACGACACCGCCTACTTCAACCCGCGCCGCGACGGCGCGGCCACCGTCAATGCGCACCTGGACCACGTGCTGGCCGACCGCTACGGCCGTACCTGGCACCAGCTCGTCGACGTGGCGGTGGGCAGCTACGCGCAGCAGGGCCAGGCCGCCGGCTGGGTCGCCGAGGTCGGCTACGGCCAGACCTGGCAACCGCACGAGGGGCTCGTGTTCGGCTGGCAGCTGGGCTGGCACAGCCAGCCCTACGACGGCCGCCGCGAGACGCGCGCCACGCTCGAACTGACCCTGCACTGGGGGGAGTGACATGCGCCACCTGATCCTCGCCCTGCTGCTGCTCCTGGCCGTGCCCGCGCACGCCGGCCGGCTGGTGATCCTGAGCTACCACGACATCCACGACCCGGCGCAGGGCCCGACCACCGATCCCGACGCGACCAGCCTGGACCACCTGGTCGGCCAGCTCGACTACCTGCACGCCAACGGCTGGACCGCGGTCAGCCCGGCGCAGGTGCGCGCCGCCGCGCACGGCGGCCCGGCGTTGCCGGACAAGGCCTTCCTGCTCACCTTCGACGACGGCCTGGAAAGCTTCTACACGCGCGTCTACCCGTTGCTGCAGGCCTATCACTACCCGGCGCTGTTCGCGCTGGTCACCGGCTGGATCGAAACCGCGCCCGGCGATCGGCTCGACTACAACGGTCGCGACTGCGACGCCTCCTGCTTCGTCAGTTGGGCGCAGGTGCGCGAGATGCAGCGCTCGGGGCTGGTCGAGATCGCCTCGCATACCGACTCCCTGCACGAGGGCATCGCAGGCAACCCGCAGGGCAACCTGCTGCCCTCCGCCGTCACGCGCCGCTATGACGCGGCCACCGGCAGCTACGAAACCGAAGCGGCCTGGCGCCAGCGCATCACCGAGGATCTCGCGCGCAGCGCGCAAGCCATCCGCGAGCACACCGGCGTGGCGCCGCACGCCATCGTCTGGCCGTACGGCGCCTTCAACCGCCCGGCGCGCGAGATTGCCGCCAGCCTGGGCATGGACATGTCGCTCACGCTGGGCGACGACGTGCCCGACCCGGCGCGCGACCATACCCTGCCGCGCCTGCTGCTCGGCGGTGATCCGGGCGTGTCGGACCTGGCCTGGCAACTGCTGCCGTCGCACGAGGTCGAACCGAAGCGCGTGGTGCAGGTCGACCTGGATTACGTCTACGACGCCGATCCCGCGCAGCAGGAGCGCAACCTCTCCAAGCTGCTCGACCGCATCAAGCGCATGCACGTCGATCAGGTCTGGCTGCAGGCCTACGCCGATCCCGACGGCGACGGTGTGGCCGATGCGTTGTACTTCCCCAACCGGCACCTGCCGATGCGCGCGGACCTGTTCTCGCGCGTGGCCTGGCAGTTGCAGACGCGCGCCGGCGTGCACGTCTATGCCTGGATGCCAGTGCTCGCTTTCCGTCCGCGCTCGAACGAGCCTGTGGCCGCGCTGGGCCTGGCCGGGGAGGGCAAGGACGTGGCGCGGCTGGATCCCTCGCAGCCGGCCGTGCGCCAGTGGATCGGCGACCTCTACGAGGACCTGGCCAGCCACGCCAAGTTCGACGGCCTGCTGTTTTCCGATGACGCGCTGCTGCGCGACACCGACCGCCTTCACGACGCACCCGCACCCGGCCCCGCGCGCACCGCGTGGCTGGTCGACTTCACCCACCAGTTGCTCGAACGCGCGCGCACCTGGCGCCCGCAACTGCATTCGGCGCGCAACCTTTTCGCCGCGCCCGTGCTCGATGGCAAGGCCGAAGCCTGGTTCGCGCAGTCGCTGCCGGCATTCGTGCAGGGCTACGACGAAGTGGGCCTGATGGCGATGCCGCAGTTGGACGAGGCCAAGCCTTCGAAGGCCTGGTTCGAACGCCTCGCCGCTGCCGTCGCGACCGTGCCGGGCGCGCGCGAGAAGACCGTGTTCGAGCTGGCCACGCAGGACTGGCGCACGCGCCAGCCGATCGCCGCCGCCGATGTGATCGAGCGGCTGCGCCTGCTGCAGGTCCACGGCGCGCTGCACCTGGGCTACTACCCCGACGACTTCCCGGCCGACCATCCCGAGCTCGAGCGCATCCGCCCGGGCATTTCCTCGGCCACCTACCCGTACAAGGAGCGCTGATCGTGGAAACGACGAATCACGCCCTGTCGATGCTGCTCGACTTCGCCTTCTATTACCCGCTGGTGATGTCGCTCTTGTGGATGAGCGGCAGCATCATCTATTTCCTGCGCTGGGAGCGGCGCGAGCCGCCGCGCAACGAGCCCGCGCCGCTGCCCAGCCAACCGCCGATCAGCATCCTCGTGCCCTGCCACAACGAGGGCACGCACATCCGCGAGACGATCGAGCAGCTGGCGCGCCAGCGCTGGCCCGAGTTCGAGATCATCGCGGTCAACGACGGTTCCACCGATGACACCGGCGACCAACTGGACGCCCTGGCCGAGGAAGTGCCGCAGCTGCGGGTGATCCATTTCGCCGCCAACCAGGGCAAGGCGATGGGCCTGCGCATGGCCGCGCTGGCCGCACGCCACGAGTTCCTCGTCTGCATCGACGGCGATACCCTGCTGGACGAGCACGCCGCGCACTGGATGATGCGCCACCTGCTGGACAGCCCGCGCGTGGGCGCGGTCACCGGCAACCCGCGCATCCGCAACCGCTCGACCTTGCTGGGCAAGCTGCAGGTGGGCGAGTTCTCCTCGATCATCGGCCTGATCAAGCGCGCGCAGCGCGTGTACGGCCGCATCTTCACGGTGTCGGGCGTGATCGCCGCGTTCCGCAAGCGCGCACTGCTGGACGTGGGCTACTGGAACGTCGACATGGTCACCGAGGACATCGACGTGAGCTGGCGCCTGCAGATGCGCCACTGGGACGTGCGCTACGAGCCCAATGCGCTGTGCTGGCTGCTCACGCCTGAAACCCTGCACGGTCTGTGGCGCCAGCGCCTGCGCTGGGCACAGGGCGGCAGCGAGGTGCTGCTGCGCTACGCCCACGGCCTGTTCAACTGGCGCCGCCGGCGCATGTGGCCAGTCGCGATGGAATACGTGCTCAGCCTGGTGTGGGCCTACCTGATGATCGTGGTGATCGCGGTCTGGGCGCTGGGCCAGTTCATCCCCATGCCGCCGAACCTGGCGATTCCCAGCCTGCTGCCGCGCTGGCACGGCGTGATCCTCGGGCTGACCTGCCTGACCCAGTTCCTGCTCAGCCTGGTGATCGACCGGCGCTACGAAACGCGCATCGGGCGCAACTACTACTGGATGATCTGGTATCCGATCGCCTACTGGATGATCAACACGCTGACCACGGTGGTGGCGTTCCCCAAGGCGCTGATCAAGCGCCGCGGCGTGCGCGCGATCTGGGTCAGCCCGGACCGGGGACTGCGATGAAAGCCGAAGGGTTCGTGATCCAGAACGAGCGCCGGCGCCCGCCGACGCAACGCGCACTCTGGTCGCTGGTCACGCTGCTGGCGTGGATGGCGTGGCTGTACCTGTGGCTGCCGCTGGTCACGCTGGTCGCGTGGCTGGCCGGCCTGCGCACCGCGTACGTGGAATTGTCGGCCGAGCGCTACGCCAACCAGACCTCCGACCTGCTGGCCATCCTCGGCTACGCGCTGATCTGCGCCGTGGTGTTCGCCGCCTGGGCGTACTACAACCAAGCGCGTTTCGCGCACCGGACCCGGCGCCGCCAGGGGCCGGCCGCGGTGAGCCTGGTCGAGGAAGTGATGGCGCTCGACGTCGACGCGCAGGAGGCCCAGGCGATGCGCAGCCAGCGGCACTGCACGCTGGTGTTCGACAAGGACGCGCGGCCGGTGGTGCGGCGGTCGCCGGACCGCGAGTCCGAGCCTGCATGATGTCGTAGGCGGGCGTCAGTCCGCCGCTCTTTGCCGGCACCCGAGGGTGGGCTGAAGCCCACCTACGAGAACCTACTCCACGCGGCAGAACACCGCCTTGAGGTAGCGGCCTTCCGGCACGTCGGCGCGCACCGGATGGTCGGCGCCGGCGCCGGCCACCTGCAGTACCTGAATCTCGCGGCCGGCGTTGAGCGCCACGCGGCGCAGCATTTCCAGGAAATCCGCCTCCGCGACCAGGCCGGTGCAGGAGCAGGTCAGCAGCAGGCCGCCGGGCGGGATCACGTCCAGCGCCAGGCGGTTCATCGCGAAATACTTCTTCAGCGCGTCGAACACCTTGCTGCGGTCGCGGGTGAGCTTGGCCGGATCCAGGATCACCGCGTCGTACTGCTCGCCCTTGGCGGCGGCCTGGCGCAGCCAGTCGAAGATGTCCGCCTGCTGGAAGTCCACCGTCAGCTCGTTGGCGGCGGCATTGGCGCGCGCGATCTCCAGGATGCCGGCGTCCATGTCCACGCCGGTCGCCTCGCGCGCGCCGGCGGACATCGCGTGCACCGCGAAGCCACCCGAGTTGCAGCACAGGTCGAGCACGCGCCGGCCGCGGGCGAGTTCGGCGAAACGGCGGCGGTTCTCGCGCTGGTCGGCGAAGAAGCCGGTCTTGTGGCCATAGCCCGGCGCGGCGTGGAAGGCCAGGCCGTGCTCGTGCACCTGCACCGGCGCCGGCGGCTCGGGGCTGCGGCAGTCGAAGGATTCCTGCTTCTGCACGTGGCTCTCGGCAAACCAGTACAGCCGCGCGCCGGGGAAGTGGCCGAGCAGCGCGGCGTGGATCGCCTCGCGGAACTTCCACATGCCGGCGGCGAAATATTCGATCACCAGGATGTCCGCATAACGGTCCACCACCAGGCCGGACAGGCCGTCGCCCTCGCTGTGCACCACGCGCCAGGCGTCGCTGGCGCGATCCAGTTGCAGCAGCTCGCGGCGCAGCTGCACCGCGCGGGCGATACGTTGGGTGATCCAATCCGCGTCGATCGCCTCGCCAGGGTTTGCAGTGAGCAGGCGCAGCGCGATGCGCGCGTGGCCGTTCCAGAAGCCGCGACCGACGAAACGGTCCTTGCTGTCCACCACCTCGACCACGCTGCCCGGCGGCAGCCGCTGTTCGGGCTTGTACACCTGCGCGGACCACACCCAGGGATGGCCGGGGGCGCGGTCGGACTTCAAGCGGATGCGCGGCAGCGCAGCGGAATCGTGCGGGGTGGGGATGTTCATCGCGCCATGATACCCGGCACGTCCATCCGGACGTCGCGGTTACCGCAGCTTGAGCACCAGCCACGACACCAACGCCAGCAGGTTCACGCCCACGCGCGACACCGACGGCCCGGCGATCGCCAGCACGAAGCCCTGCGTACCGAAGCTCCAGTCCAGCCACGGCCGCGCCAGGTGGAAGGTGGTGTAGATGTTGAGGAAGCCGCCCGCGTGCAGCGCATAGCTGAACACCGGCGTGGCGATCAACGGCAGTTGCAGCAGTTGTGCGATGCGCGAGAACGCCACGCCGCGCTCGCTGCCCTCGACCAGCAGCACGCCCGCCACCAGCACGAAGCCGAAGGCGATCAGCGCCAGCAGCGCGTGCAATGCGTCGTAGGTGGAACCCATCAGCAGCAGCCGGCGCAACGCGCCCGCGGCGCCGTACAGGCCACCGGCGATTTCGAGGATGCCGATCAGGCGGAAGAGGAAGCTGCGCATTCGGGTTCCGGGACACGGTTTGCGGAGCGCGCAGTGTGCCGATTTTGCGGCGCGCCGTCTGCGACTTCAGGCCAGTCCGTCGGCCAGCTCGTGCAGATCGGCCACGTGCTGTTCCCACCAGCGCGGCTCGGCCGAGAACGGGAATGCCGCGGGGAAGGCCGGATCGGACCAGCGTTGCGCGATCCAGCCGGCGTGGTGGACCTGGCGCATGGCGCGCAATGCAGGCACCAGCGCGAGCTCGGCCGCGTCGAAGTCGCGCATCGAGCCGTAGCCCTCCAGCAGGGCGTCCATCGCGGCGGCGTCGTGGGCGAGCATCCACAGGTCCTGCACGGCCGGGCCCGTGCGTGCGTCGTCCAGGTCCACGAAGTGCGGGCCGGCGTCGGTCCACAGCAGGTTGCCGGGATGGCAGTCGCCGTGCAGGCGAAGCTGGCGTACCGGGCCGATCGCTTCGAGGTGCGCGGCGACCGCGTCGTCGAGCCGGCGCACGGCGGCGCGGTAGCCGTCGGCCAGGTGCGCCGGCAGCAACGGCGAAGCCAGCACCGCCTGCGCCGGGCGCCCGATCAGCGTGGCGCGGTCGATGCGCTCGCGGTGCTCGAACGGCGAGCGCGAACCCACGGCGTGCAGGCGCGCGATCAGGCGGCCCAGCCATTGCAGTTGTTCGGCCGATTCCAGCGACGGCGCGCGGCCGCCGCGGCGCGGGTAGAGCGCGTAGCGGTAGCCGCCGTGGGCGAGCAGGGTGCGTCCGCCGAACGCCAGCGGCGCGACCACCGGCAGTTCGTCCGCGGCCAGTTCGAGCGCGAAGGCGTGCTCCTCGGCGATCGCCGCATCGCTCCAGCGGCCCGGCCGGTAGAACTTGGCGATCACCGGCGCGCCGTCCTCGATGCCGACCTGCCAGACGCGGTTCTCGTAGCTGTTGAGGGCGAGCAGGCGGCCGTCCGGCCACAGGCAGCAGGCGCCCACGGCGTCGAGGACGAGGTCGGGGGTGAGGTTGGCGTAGGGGGTGGTGATGTTCATCCCCCTCTCCCCTCCGGGGAGAGGGTCGGGGTGAGGGGCCGGGGCTCGCGGAAGGGATTGTTCGGAGCACGGGGGAAAAAACCATGTGCTTGCGAAACCCTTTCGCAAGAGCGCCCCTCACCCCAAGCCTCTCCCCGGAGGGGAGAGGGAGCAAGCGCTGCGGGCTTCGATCCGTAGCTCACCGCACCACCGCCCGCCGCGGCACCACCGCCATGGTCAGCCGCGAGATGCACACCAGCGCGCCTTCCTCGTTCTCGATGCGGATTTCCCACACCTGCGTCGAACGTCCCAGGTGCAGCGCCTTGGCCGTGCCCGTGACGATCCCGCTGCGCACGCCGCGCACGTGGTTCGCGTTGATGTCCAGCCCCACCGCCACCTCCTGTTCCGGATCGAGCGTCAGCAAGGCGGCGGAGCTGCCCAGCGTCTCGGCCAGCGCCACCGAGGCGCCGCCGTGCAGCAGCCCGAACGGCTGGTGCGTGCGCGCATCCACCGGCATGCTGCCGGCGAGCCAGTCCTCGCCGATCGCGGTGAAGCGGATGCCCAGCACCTGCATCAGCGTGTTCTCGCTCCACGCATTGATGCGCTCGAGGTCCGGTGCCTGCTTCCAGATCGCCATGACGAGGGTCGCCTGATGGGAAAGCATGCATTGTCCGTCGATGGCGGTCGCGGCGACAATGCGCGGGTGTTCACCATCACCCTTGCCAACTCCGGCCGCACCTTTCCGGCCGCGCCGGGCGAAACCGTGCTCGAGGCGGCGCAGCGCGCTGGTATCGCGCTGCCGTACTCGTGCCGCGCCGGCGTCTGCGGCAGTTGCAAGGCGACCTTGCTGGCCGGGCAATGCGACTACCCGCGCAACCCGCCGGTGGCGCTGAGCGGCAGCGCGGCGTCCGAACACGCGATCCTGATGTGCCAGGCGGTAGCGGCCAGCGACCTGGTGATCGCCGCGCGCGAAGTGACGTCGGTGGAGGACATCGCGCGCCGCCGGCTCACCGTCGAGGTGGCGGATAAGCAGGCGCTGGCGCCCGACGTGACCCGGCTGGTGCTCCGGCCGGTGCCCGGCGCGACGCCGCTCAAATGGCTGCCGGGCCAGTACCTGGACGTGCTGCTGGCCGAAGGCAGGCGCCGGCCGTTCTCGATCGCCGGCGGCCCGAAGGACGACGGCAGCATCGAACTGCACGTGCGCCACGTCGCCGGCGGCGGCTTCACTTCGTGGGTGCATGAAGGGCTGGCGCCGGGCGCGCGATTGCACATCGAGGGGCCGCTGGGCACCTTCGTGCCGCGCGAGGATTCGGAGCGGCCGATGGTGTTCATGGCCGGCGGCACCGGCTTCGCGCCGGTCAAGGCGATCGTCGAGCACTTCCTGGCGCTGGGCACGCGCCGGCGGATGGCGCTGTACTGGGGCGCACGCAGCGTGGACGACCTGTACCTGCGCGCGCTGGCCGAGCGCTGGGCGCGCGAGGCATCGCACCTGGATTTCCATCCGGTGCTGTCCGATCCCGAGCAGGCTGCCGCCGCGGGCCTGCGCGCGGGCCTGGTGCACGAGGCGGTGCTGGAGGACCTGCCGGACCTGTCCGGCCACGAGGTCTACATGAGCGGGCCGCCGGCGATGATCGACGCCGGTCGCCGGCTGTTCGCCGAAGCCGGCCTGCCCGACGAGCGGCTGTACTTCGATTCGTTCGACTACGCGCCCGACGTGCTGGCGCAGATCCTTGCTGGCCGCGCCGGCATCGGCGAATAGACGGCCGTTTGCCGACCGGCTATGGGTTGCCGGTCACTTGTTTCCCTTGGCCAGCGGCAACTGCGCCTGCTGCCAGGCCAGCACGCCGCCACCGAGCGTGTAGACCTTGGTGAAGCCGGCTTTGACCAGCCGCTGCGCGGCCTTGTCCGAACCGCGGCCGTCCTTGTCCATCACCACCACTGGCAGGTCCTTGGCCTTGGCCAGGTCCTTGTGCTCGGGGTCGAACTGGCTGGGCAGCACGTGGCGCGCGCCCGGCACGTGCATCTTCTCGAAGTCGGCGCGCGCGGACAGGTCGACCAGCAGCGGGTTCTCGCGGTTGATCAGCAGCGTGAGCCCGCCCGGGGTGAGTTCCTTGTACTTGCGCAGCAGGCGGCCGAACTCCATCGCGACCAGCGCGAGCAGGATGATCACGAACAGCGCCGACAGCGCCAGGTGGTTGCCCACGAAGGTGGGGAGCTTGTGCAGGAAGTCGTTCATGGCTCGATGGGCCTGGCCGGATGCGCAAACCGGCGATTATCCGGGACTCCCGCGGCGGGCGCAAAGGCAGCGCGCCCTGAAGCCCTCTCCCCTCCGGGGAAAGGGTTTGGGTGAGGGGTCGGGGCTCGCGGGGAGTCACGGGTGCGTCTGCACCTTCGGAAAGCGCTGCCCGCAGGGAGCCTTCCGCAAGAGTGTCCCCTCACCCCGGCCCTCTCCCCGGAGGGGAGAGGGAGCAGGTCAGGCAGGGTGGAGACCGCTCTATTGCTGCGTGATGTCCGGCAAGCCGCTCGTCAGCCACCAGCGCTTCTTCTCCGGGTCGTAGCGCCAGGTCTGCCGATCGATCACCATGCGCTCGGACTGCGTGTTGATGTTGACCAGCCCGATCTGCACCACCTGGCGCACCTGGTTCTCGCCGTCGGGCACGGCACCCGGGCCTTCGTCGTAGCCGGTCACGCGCACCTGCTGGTAGCGCGCCAGGTCCAGCGCGGTCGGCTGATGGGCCTCGCGCACCTTCGGATCGACGAACTGCATGGCGCTCTGGAAATCGCCCCAGCGCAGCGTGCTGGCGTAGGCGTTGAGCGTCTGGATCAGCGCCTGGTTGCGCTGGTCGGTGGCGCAGCCGGCGCACAGCATGACGACGAGCGCGAGCAGCGGAAGCAGGTAGCGGCGCATGGCGGGATTCCCTGGATGGCGAGAGCTCATTGTGCCCCAGCGCGCCGCTTGGCGACGAAGCGCGCCTCCAGCATCGCGGCCGGGCGTTCGCCGCTGCCGGGCACCACGCAGCGCACGTCGATGCGTGCCTTGCCGCGTTCGGCCAGCGTGGCGAAGAAGGTGTCGAAACCGGCGCCTTCGGCCAGGCGCGCCTCGGCGAGGAAGTCGCTCCACACCGGCTCCAGGTAGCGCACCTGCGAGTCGCCGACGAACACGTCGCAGTCCTCGCCGCGCCGCTGGAGCGCCAGTTCCACCAGCGCCCAGCCGGCCAGCGTCATCAGGCTGGCGAGGCTGCCGCCGAACGCGCAGCCCTTGTCGTTGACGTTCGGCGCCAGCGGCGCGACCAGCGCCAGCGAGTCGTGGCCGCAGCGATGCAGCCGCAGGTCCATCGCGCGGGCGAGCGGGATCTTGTCGCGGATGAAGCGGAGCAGGTCGTCGGCAAGCAGTTGGGGATCGGCAGTCACGGCGCAGGGGACATCGGGGGAAAGCGGCAAGTGTAGCGAGCGGCTTACACTGGGCGCCTTCCCTGCTGCACGGGCCGCGCAGTGCCACACGCTTCCACCCACGGCGGACTCGACGGCCGCGTCATCGTGATCACCCGGCCGGCCGGCACGGCCTCGGGCTTCGCGCGCCAGGTGCGTGCACGCGGCGGCGTGCCGTTGTTGCTGCCCGGGCTGTCCCTGCGCGCGAGCGAGGATACGGACCGCGCTCGCGCGCAACTGCGCGAGGCCCTGCGCGCGGACCCACTGCTGCTGTTCACCAGCCCCGCCGCCGTGCGTTTCGCCGCCGCGCTGGCACCGCTGCGTACGCGCGCCACGGTGCTGGCCGTGGGCCAGGGCACCGCCGCCGCGCTGCGCCGCCACGGCCTCGCCGTGGAAGCGCCCGTGCGGCACCAGGACAGCGAAGGCCTGCTCGACCTGCCGGCATTGCGCGACGTGCGCGACCGCGGCGTGGCGCTGGTCGGCGCGCCGGGCGGACGCGGCCTGCTGCAGCAGCGCCTGCGCGATGGCGGCGCGCGCCTGCGCGAGGTGTGGGTGTACCGGCGCACCGCGCCGCGGCTGGACCGGCGGCACGTCGAGGCGGTGTGCCAGTTGCGCCCCGGTGCGCGCGTGCTGCTGTCCAGTGCGCAGTCCCTGGCACACCTGCACCAGGCGCTGCCGGCAGCAGCGTGGTTGCGCCTGTGCCACGCCGTGGCGGTGGCCAGCAGCGAGCGCCTGGAAGCGGCCGCCCGCGAGGCCGGCTTCCGCCACGTGCGTCGCGCCGCCTCGGCGCTGCCGGCCGACCTGCTCGCGGCCGCGCGCTGAGGGCATTCGCACGTCCGCGCGAGGGCGCGCCGCTTCACGCCCGCCATGCGAACCCCGCCATGCGGGCTGCTAGCATGGCGCGCATGAGCCAAGACGACCTCGCCTCCGATCGTCCCGCCGCGGCCCCCGTTCCCGCCGCGAGCCCTGCACCGCGTCGTGCGCCCGCACCGGCCCCGCGCCGCGGTGGCGCGCTGGCACTTGCGCTGCTGCTCTCGCTGCTCGCGCTCGGCCTGGCCGGCTATGTCGCCTGGCGCCAGTGGCAGCAGATCCGCGGCAATGCCAGCGACAACCTGGATCAGCGCGTCGGCCAGCTGGAAGACACCGTCAATACGATCGGCGACGAACGCACCGTGCTGCGCCAGCGCCTGGGCGACGCCGAACAGGTCAACCGCGGCCTGCGCGAGGAACTGCTGGGCCAGGCCGAGCGCCTGCGCAACCTGGAGGACGCGGTCGCCAAGCTGTCGGAGAAGAGCCTGTCCGGCCACGACGCGATGCTGCTCGACGAAACCGAAACGCTGCTGCGCATGGGCCAGCAGCGCTACGTGCTGTTCCACGACGCGCAGGGCGCGGCCGCGGCCTACGGGCTGGCCGACGAGGCGCTGGCCGCGGTGAACGACGGCGCCTTCTCCGGCGTGCGCCAGAGCATCGCCGCCGAGCGCGAGGCGCTGCAGCAGAGCGAGCCGCACACCCGTGCGGTCGACACGCTGCAGCAGTTGCGCGGCGCGCTGGACACACTTCCGCTCAAGCCGCAGGACAGCTCGACCGGGCAGGCCAACCCCGGTGCCTGGGCACGCATCCGCCGGGCGCTGGGCACCGTGGTCAGCGTGCAGCGCGACAACGGTGCGCCGCTGGCCGTGGCCGACGCGCGCTTCTCGCGCGAACTCACCGCGCTCGACCTGGCGCAGGCGCAGGCCGCACTGCTGGCCGCCGACGTCGATGCCGCGCACGCCGCCATCGTCCGCGCGCAGATCAGTCTTGCGGCGCAGTTCGACACCGCCGATCCGGCCGTGGCCCATGCGCAGGCGCAACTGGCGAGCCTGGCCGGCACGCTCAAGCCGGCCACGCCGGTGCAACTGGGCGCCGCGCTGGCCGAGCTGCGCAACCTGCGCGCGGTACACGCACTCAAGGCGGTCGACGCCACGCCGGCGCGCGCCGCCAGCACGGGGCGCCGGCCGTGAAGCTCTGGCGCTGGCTGTTGCTGCTGATCGTCGTCGCGGCGCTGGCTGCGTTCGGCTGGCACTGGGTCGCCGAGGACCCCGGCTACGTGCTGGTGCGCCTGCGCGGCTGGCGGGTGGAAACCACCGTGGTCGCCGCGCTGGTCATCGTGCTGCTGGCCTGGGCGATCCTCACCGGCCTGTGGCGCCTGGCGCGCTGGCCGTTCGGCGCGATGACGCGCCGGCACCGGCGGATCAGCCGGCAGCGTCTGGGCAGCGGCCTGGTCGCGCTGATGGAAGGCCGCCACGGCGAAGCCGAGCGCGACCTGGAGCGCGCCGCGCGCCTGTCCGAACTGCGCGGCCCCGCCCTGCTCGCCTCCGCCGAGGCCGCCTCGCGGCGCGGCGAGCCGGCGCGCGCGCTGGAGGCGCTCAACCGCGCCGGCCAGGCTTCGCCGCAGGCCGCCCGCGTAGTGCGCGCCCGCGTGCTGCGCCGCGACGGCAAGCCGGCCGAGGCGCTCGCCCTGCTCAACCCGGAAGCCGACAGCGGCAGCC
This sequence comes from Frateuria sp. YIM B11624, assembly GCF_049727805.1. Classification (NCBI taxonomy): domain Bacteria; kingdom Pseudomonadati; phylum Pseudomonadota; class Gammaproteobacteria; order Lysobacterales; family Rhodanobacteraceae; genus Frateuria; species Frateuria sp. YIM B11624. The sequence goes on along the minus strand of NZ_JBCNYA010000035.1, from coordinate 19,811 downwards.
TCACGCCCGGCGGCTGGCACGAGCTCGCGCTGGCCGCGCTGGCCGCCGGCGAGCCGCGCCGTGCGCTGGCCGCGCTCGATCCGCTGCAGAAAAGCGGCGCGTTCGGCACCCAGCGCTATGCCGCGCTGGAAACGCAGGTGCTGGTCGCCGCGATCGGCGCCGCCGCGGACGGCCAGGCGCTCAACACGCTGTGGTCGCAACTGCCCAAGGGGCAGCGCCGCGCGCCCGCGGTGATCGACGCCTACGCCCGCCGCGCTGCCGGTTTCGGCCTGGCGCTGGCGGCCATGGACGAACTCGAATCCGCGCTGCGCCGCGAGTGGTCGCCGCAACTGGCCGAAACCTGGGGCGCGCTCGACGGCGACGACCTCGACGCCCGCCTGCGCCGCGCCGAAGCGTGGCTCGATGCGCATCCCAACGATCCCGGCCTGCTGCTCGCGCTCGGCCGCATGTGCGTGCGCCAGCAACTGTGGGGCAAGGCACGCACCTATCTCGAACGTTCGCTCGCCATCGCGCCCAGCGCGGGCGCGTGGGAAGCCATGGGCGACACGAGCGTCGGCCAGGGTGACATCCCGCTCGCCCAGCGCTGCTACCGCAACGCGCTGGCGCTCGGCCGCGGCGACGCCACCCTCGACCTGCCGCGAGACAGCCGCCTGTCGCATCCGGACACGCGCTCGCTGGCGGTGGAGGAACGCGACCAGCACGGCGTGCCGCGGCTGCGGAACTGAAGTCGGAGGGCCGCATGCCTGCCGCCGAGCAAGTCGTGGATGGCCTCGGCGCGGTCTGCTTTGCCTCCGCCCTGGCGAGCATCTTCATCCTGCACCGGCTCGCCAAGGCCGATCCCGGGAAGGGCCGCGCGGATGCCCCTTACCTCGTTCGTTACATGAGCCTGCTGGGACGCGTCGCCGGGCTGTCACCGAGCTCCGCACGGGCGCCAGCAGACAGGCGGGACATCCGCACGGTAAGGGTCCTGTATCTCGTGTTCGCGGTTGCTGCGGGCGCCATGGCGTGGTCGGCTGCGCCGCTTCTGCGGGTGGCAATCCCGTAGGTCGCCCATGGCCGCTCAGGTCACCGACATTGCCCACGTGATGAAGCCCGCGTTGAGTGTGGTCAGCGTCAGGGCCAGCAGGAACAGTGTGTCGGAGATGCGCTCCAGCGTGTGGTTGCGTTGCAGGCTGCGGGTGCGCAAGGCCCAGTAGGAAAGCAGGCAGGTGACCAGGTAGAGCATCGCGTTGAGGGCGAGCAGGTCGTCGCCGATGAGGTCGGCGCGGCGGATCGTGATGACCACGCGAAGCAGGCCGATGACCGTGATGCACACGCCCACCATCGCGGCGGACGCGGTGAAGATGTGCACGCAGATGTCCTGGTCGAGCGTCCTGTGCAGCGGTGCCTGTTTCATGGGCCGGTCCCGTCGGTAGTGGCCGACTCTAGACATCCATCCTGGCCGCAGGTGCCAGGCCACGGCGGAGAAGGGCCCGCGCGTCCACTTCACATGTGCCCGCGGTTCAGCCGAACGCGGCGTCGTCGGGTGCGGACAGGTCGGCAGCGGCGTAACGCACGATCCTTGCGGCCAGGTCGCGGCCGATCTCCAGGTGCTGCTCGGCCATCGCCGCCACGCTGGCGCGGTGCGAGACCACGACCAGGATCGAGCGCGGCAGCCGCCGCTTGAGGGTGGCGAGCACGGCCAGTTCGGAGGCCGCATCGAGCGCGCCGGTGGCCTCGTCTAGCACGGCCACGAACGGCTGGCGCAGGATCACCTGGGCCAGCATCAGGCGCTGCAGCTCGCCGCCGGAGAGGCGGCTGGCGCTGCCGTGGAGGGTGGCGTCCAGTCCTTCGCGCGCGGCCGCCAGCCAGCGGCCGAGCCCGACGTCCTCGAGCACGCCGAGCATGGTTTCCTCGCTCGCGCCGGGTGCGGCCCAGGCCAGGCAGTCGCGCACCGTGTGCTGCCACGGCCGCACGCTCTGGCTGACGTAGGCGCCGTTGCTCACCAGCGCGCGATAGTCGTCGAAGCCGAACGACCGGTCGCCAACCCGCGCGGCGAACTCGGCGGGCAAAGTCATTCCCGCCAGCACGTCGACCAGGCTGCTCTTGCCGATGCCCGAATCGCCCGAGACGAGCGTCAGCTCGCCGGGCGCCAGCACCAGCTCGCGCACGCACAGCGCGTCCAGCGGCGCGCGCAGGCGCAGCCGCTCGATCGCCAGCACGTCGCCCATCGGCAGGGCGCGTGCGGGCAGCGTCGGCAGGGCATCGTGGCGGTGCCGCATGTGGCGTTGCCACAACTCTAGCGCGGGCGCCGCCGAGCGCAGCTGCTGGCAGCTCTGCCGGGTCGACACCAGGTAGGGCAGCAGGCGCCCGAGCAGCAGGCTGACGGCGATCAGCGAGGCGCTGTCGATGCCGTGCCAGCGATGGGCGAGCACGAACAGGCCGGCGATGCCCGCGGCGGCGAGCAGTTCGAGCAGCAGCCGGCCGGACGCGACCAGTTCGAGCTGGCGCCGGTAGCCCAGGCCCAGCTGCGCGGAGATCGCCCCGTAGCCGGCCTTCTCCGCACCCTGGCGCCCGAACGAGCGCACGTAGCGCAGGCGCCGCGGAAAATCCTCGCTGAGCCAGAACAGCCGCGTCATGTCGGCCACGTACTGCCGGCTCACCGCGGACTGCTCGCGCCCCCAGGCGCGCGCGGCGAGCAACGCCAGCCCCATCAGCAGGGGCGAGACCAGCATCAGTATCGGCGAGACCCAGAACACGAAGGCCAGGCTCACCGCCGTGGTGACGGCGATCACGGCCAACTGCAGCAACGCGCGGTACCCCTGCGCGAGGATCTCGATGTTATAGGTGAGCAGGTTGGCGATCTCCGCCGAACTCGCGTCGGCCAGCTCGCCCAGCGGCGCATCGATCAGCCGCGCATGCACCATCCGCCGCAGGTTCATGCCGCAGCGGCTGACCAGGCCGGCGCCCAGCCGCGCCACCTGCCAGCGCAGCAGCGCGAAGCTGGCGGTGGCCACGGCGAAGGCGGTCGCCTGCATTTCCACGCTGGCGTAGCGGGTGAAGGCCTGCGACGGCCCTGGCTGCACCAGCGGCACCAGGCAGATCGCCGCGAGGCTTCCGGCCAGCGCCGCGCCCAGCGACAGCACCACGTAGGCCGCGATCTGCAGCAGGTCGCGGCGGGCGAGCGTGAGCGCGAAGGCGCGCCAGAAGCGCGATGCGGGCAGGCTGCGGACGAGCTTCGCCAGCGCGCGCTGGCGCCACGGCGACACGGTCCCGGCCAGTCCGTCGGGCCGGTCCAGCGTGGCGTTCTTACCGGGGACGGTGCTCATCGTTCCTGAGTGCAAGCGCTGCGTGGAAAAGTTGTCCTGCCCGACGCCGTCTGGCGCGACGGAGACTCGGTTTCACCGGGCGCATCGCGGCGGTCGAGCAGCCGCCGCAGTGCATCGACCGATGCCTGCGGATCGCGCCCGCGCCGCAGGACGTACACGCCCCGCTGCACCAGCGCCTGCACGAACGCGTGCCAGCCCGGCTGGTTCGCTGCATAGGGCTGGTTGGCTGCCAGCCAGGCGGCTGCTTCGCCGGCGGCAAGCGGGCCCGACAGCTCCTCGCCGGCGGCAGCACGCTCGGGCGACACCCGCACTGCGCCGACCAGTTCCAGCGGTCCGCCGGCCAGCCGGCCCACGCCCTGGCGCAGGTCGGCCTCGATCTTCGCCACGCCGCTGCGCCGGGTGATGCGCGGCGAGCGCGCCAGCCATTGGCGAACGTGGCTCTGCGCGAGCAGCCCGAGTGCGTCGGGCCGCACGTGCAGGAAGTTCGGCACGCCGGTCGCCAGCAAGCGGTCCGGCTGCACGAACACGGCATCCTCGGCGAGGAAATCCAGTCCGTGCAGCAGACCGTGCAGCGCCAGCGTGGATTTGCCCGCGCCGCTCTCGCCCAGCAGCAGCACGCCGCGGCCCGCGTGTCCCAGGCACGCGCCATGCAGCGGCACCAGGCCCATGCCGCGGGTGGCGAGGGTGAACACGGCGAACTCGATCAGCTCGTAGCGCAGGTGGTAGGCATGCGCCAGCATGTCCTGTGAAGCGACGACTAGTGCGCGGCAACCCTGCGGGTCGAGCACGACGTAGTTGCTTTCGTCCATCACGCCGCAAAGCAGTCCCGCGCCTGCGCTCTGGCACACCGGCGGTGGTTCGTCGCGCTTCTTCGCACGGGCGGGCAGCAGGCGCAGTTCGACATGGAAGTCGCGCGCCCCGGGCAGCTCGCCGGGCGCCAGCCCGCCGTAGGCGGCCTCGACCAGTCCGAGAAGCGGCTCGCTGTCGCTGCAGAAATGGAAGCGCCCGCCCAGCACCGTCCGTTGCAGTGCCAAGCCACAGACGACGTGTTCGCCGAAAGGATCGGCGACGGTGGCTGAGGCCGGCTGGAAGACGGGCAGGACCATCGGCGGAACGGAAGCCTCGCGGGTGGGATCGCGTACCGACGCACTTCCCGATGCCGCGTGAGTGCGCGCGTGCGCGGCAGAGGTTGTGCCGGGTTTCGCCAACTGCCGCATATCCCTGCTCCCTCTCCCCGCCGGGAGAGGGCTGGGGTGAGGGGACACTCTTGCGGAAGGCCATCTACGGGCGAGGCTTTTTATGGGTGGGGACGCACTGATGACTGCCCCGCGAGCCCCGGCCCCTCACCCAAACCCTCTCCCCGGAGGGGAGAGAGCTTCAGATTGCGAAGGGTTTCGGCCGCGCCTCATACATGCTCCCTCTCCCCTCCGGGGAGAGGGCTGGGGTGAGGGGACGCTCTTGCGGAAGGCCATCTATGGGCGAGGCATTTTTATGGGTGGGGACGCACTGATGACTTCCCCGCGAGCCCCGGCCCCTCACCCAAACCTTCTCCCCGGAGGGGAGAGGGCTTCAGAGCGAACGCACCGCCGCAACCTCGCGAACGTATCGCCGCAACCTCAACCCTTCGACCCGGCACATACCCGCATGCACGCCCAAGGGCGTTGCATGGCCGCCCTGCGCGGTCCTCTCCGCCATGGCCGGGCAGCGAACCCATGCTCAAGATCCAGGTCAGCCACTCCTACTTCCTGCAGTACGACCGCAAGCAGTGGGAACGCGGCAAGCCCTATCCGCCGCTGGCGACGATCCAGGTCGCCGCGTTCCTGCGCCAGCACGGGCACGAGGTCACGCTGTTCGACACCATGCTGGCCGACGGCGTGGAGGCCTACGCCCAGGCCCTGCATGCCGCCGCGCCCGCGCTGGTGGTGCTGTACGAGGACAACTTCAACTTCCTCACCAAGATGTGCTTGAGCCGCATGCGCGAGGCGGCCTGCCGGATGATCGGCGAGGCACACGCCAGCGGTGCGCGGGTGATCGTGGCCGGCTCCGATGCGTCCGACCAGCCGGATGCCTTCCTCGCCGCCGGCGCCGACGTCGTGCTGCTCGGCGAGGGCGTCGCCGCGTTGTCGGCGCTGGTCGACCGGCTCGACCGCGACCGCGCCATCGACAATCGCGACTGGACCGCCGGCCTCGCCGGCGTGGCCGTGCGTCTGGACGGCCAGACGCAACTGCAGCGCATCGGCATCCAGCCGCCCGACGCGCGGCTGGTCGGCCATCCCGCGTGGGACCTGATCGACATCGAACGCTACCGCGCGTTCTGGAAGGAACGGCACGGCTACTTCAGCCTCAACATGGCCGCCTCGCGCGGCTGCCCGTTCCGCTGCAACTGGTGCGCCAAGCCGATCTGGGGCAACCACTACCGCCAGCGCGGCGCCATCGACGTGGCCACCGAGATGGCACACCTCAAGCACACGTTCGGGCCGGACCACATCTGGATGGCCGACGACATCTTCGGCTTCTACGTGGACTGGGTGCAGACCTTCGCCAGGCACCTGCACGAGAGCGCCGGCTCCGTGCCGTTCACCATCCAGGCCCGCGCCGACCTGTGCAGCGAGGCGATGGCCGAGGCACTGGCGCAGGCCGGCTGCGTGGAAGTGTGGATCGGCGCCGAGAGCGGCAGCCAGCACGTGCTCGACGACATGAACAAGGGCACCCGCGTGGCCGACCTGATCGGCGCGCGCGAGCGGCTCGGCCGTCACGGCATCCGCGTGGGCTTTTTCGTGCAACTGGGCTATCTCGGCGAAGAACTGGAAGACCTGCTCGCCACGCGCGAGCTGATCGCGCGGGCGGCGCCGGACGACATCGGCGTGAGCGTGTCCTATCCGCTGCCGGGCACCAAGTTCTACGAGAAGGTGAAGGCCCAGCTCGGCCGCAAGACGCACTGGGAGGAAAGCAACGACCTGGCGATGATGTTCCGCGGCGCCTACGACTCGGACTTCTACCGCCACGTGCGCGACCTGCTGCACGCGCAGGTCGAACTGCAGCAGTCGGCCCTGACGCAACCGGCCGAGCACCACGCCCTGGCGCTCGCCGCGCTCGATGCGCGCTGGAACGCGCTGATCGCCAGCGAGCAGACGCACCGCACCGGGCAGGCGCGGCCCGCGGCCACGGCAACCCTCAGCCATGCCTGACGCCGTGCCGCCGCTACGTGTCGTCCGCGCCGGGCTGCGCCGCGCCACCGAGGCGCTCGCCGCCGAACTCGCGTTGCCTGGCGGCGCCACGCCCGAGTGGAGCCCGCTGGAGTGGCGCCTGGCCATGGCCGCGTCGGCCGCGCACGGCGTATCGCCACTGCTCGACCGCCGTCCGGGTTGGCAACACGAAGCGTGGCGGCGCTTCCTCGCCAGCCAGCGCGAGCACGTCGAACAGCGGCACCGGCGCATCGCCGATCTGCTGCACCGCCTGGACGCCGCCGCACGGACCGCCGGCGTGGCGCTGGTGCCGCTCAAGGGTTCGGCGCTGCACGCACTCGGGCTGTACGTTCCCGGCGAACGGCCGATGGCCGACATCGACCTGCTGGTGCATCCGGGCGATGCCGGGCGCACCGCCGGGCTGCTGCGTGAACTGGGCTACGTCGATTCGTTCGCGCAATGGAAGCACCAGGTGTTCAAGCCGGCATGCGAGCCGCCGGTGGCCGCGCTCGGCGAGCACCGCGACACGCCGGTCAACATCGAGCTGCACACGCACATCCACGAGCGCCTGCCGCTGGCGGCCGTCGACCTCACCGCGGCGGTGTATCCGCATGACGCGCAGCCCGGCCTGAACTCCTATCCGTCGCACGCGGCGCTGATGGCCCACCTGCTGCTGCACGCGGCCGGCAACCTCTGCGGCCGCAGCCTGCGTCTGCTGCACCTCAACGACATCTCGCTGCTCGCCACGCGCATGACTCTGCGTGACTGGGACCTGCTGTGGCACGGCGCCGAGCCGCCCTGGTGGGCGCTGCCGCCGCTGCGCCTGGTGGCGCGCTACTACCGGCACGCGGTGCCCGACGCCGTGCTCGCCCGCCTCGAGCGCGACTGCCCGCCGCTGCTGCGCACGCTCGCGCGCCGCTGGACGCTGAGCGCCGTGTCCTGCTCGGACCTGTGGCTGCATGCCCTGGCCGGCATCGAATGGTGCCGCTCGCCCGGCGAGGTCGCGCGTTACCTGCACCGCCGCATCCGCCCGACCGACGACGCCCGCCGCGAGCGCGCCGACATGGTGCGCACGCAACTGTGGCTGCAGGGCCAGCGCTGGGTCACCGCGTCGCAGTTCCGCCGCCTGCTCGGCCTGCTCACGCGGCCGGTGCCGCGGATGGATGCCATGTACGTCGTGCGCGCCGCCTTGGAGCCGGGGTTCGTTGGGCTCCGGGACTGAGGCTATCTGCGGAACAAGCGTCGATCCTCTGGTTGCTTTCGCATTGGGTCATCGATGGGGGCGCGGTCCGCTGCTGGCGACATCGCGTGAACACGGGGCTCTCGACGCGTCCCGCAAGGTCATGTGATGTGCGCCCCAGTCATCACACGGATCGAAGCGCGGTGCGGCGGATGTAATCTGCGCTCGACAGCGAACGGTCGATATGCGTGGCAACCCCGACCAGATTGCTCACCTGCGCCGATACGTGCGGCTTGGGCTTGGCGGTAATCAAATCGGCTAGCGCCGCGCCGCCCATATTCGCGCCAGCGTGGACGAAACTTGCCGCGGCGCCTGTGCCGACTTGGCTCCAACTCACTCTGGCAAAAATCGGCAAAGCCCAGTTCTTGATCTTGGCGTTGAATGGAACGGCGGAAATACCGGCGCTAAACAGCGCCGAGGCCAGCGACTTACTGATGCTGTCACCCTTGGTCATGCCGACGGCGAACGCCGAGAAGGCGCTCATCGGCGCCTTGGCCAGGATCAGGACCGATTGCTTGACAGGATCCTTGCTGAGATTCGAAAGGATGGGAATGGCGTTGACCACGAATGTCGAAGTGACAGTGATCAGCCCGGCACCGATACTCCCGCTGTCGCTCCAGGAAACGCCCTTGGATAATACGGAGTCTTCATAGGCCGACAGCCCCTTCATCGCCGAGCCGACCGCCGTGATGGCCATGCGGCCTCCGGCGAAGGCCATTCTGGCCGCGGCAGCGGATTCCGCCGCGGCCGCCGCATCCGCGGTGCCGGCGGCGACCGCCGCCGCTCCGCCGGTCGCGACGGTGGCCATGGCCAGAACGGCGGTGGCCGCTGCATCGCGCACGAATCGCATGCCCGTGATGCCACGGCCGATCCATTTCACATGGCCCTCGATGCTGCTGGCGTTGTCCTGCGCCACGCGGCGCTTCATGTCCGCGAACCTTGCGGTATACAGGTCCAACTCGTCCTTCATCTGCACCAGTTGGGAAAAAATGTTGGCGCCGTCAAGCAGTGACGCCCGCGTCAGTACGTCGTAAGTCCTTTCGGCGTTGCGGATCTTCCTCTCGCGGAAGTTGTTGAAGTTCACTTCCACGTTGCTGATGTTCGGCCCGTACCAGGGGGTCTCTGCAGGCACCACGCGAGCCCGCTCGTTCATCAACTGCGCGTAGGCATACTGCTGGCAGAACAGCCAGAGCCCTTCCTGCTGCAGAAGCCATTCCTGCTGGCGGGCATCCCTGAATTTCAACCAGGCCATGGCGATACTCCCTGTGGTTGGCGATCCGTGTCGGGCCCGTTGCCACCTCCGACGTCATGGCCCGTCCGCCGCCAAGCTACGTATCCGTTCCGCGGCCGTCACCTGACGGATCGTTACGAAACATCACCTGGACCTGACGGCCCTGGATGCCGCGAGGCCCGTGGCCGCGTCGCTACGGACGGCGCTGCGCGTCGCCTGCCTGCCCCATGCGCCGGCCGGCCGCCGCAGGCGTACCATCTGCCCGTTGAAGGCCTGCATCGGCGGGGTACTTCGCCATGTCCGAGTCCTGGCAAAAGCCGCTCGACCAGTCGGCAGAGGCGCTGTTCGTCACGGTCTACGCGCGCCTGAAAGCCATGGCCGCCAGGCAATTGGCCGGCCGCCGCAACGCCACCCTGGACACCACCGAACTGGTGCACGAGTTGTACCTGCGCATGGGCCAGCGCGAGGGCCTGCAGTTCGAGCATCCGGCGCAGTTCTTCAGCTACGCCGCGCGCGCCATGCGCCACCTGCTGATCAACCGCGCGCGCGACCGCCTGCGCCTGCGCGCCGGCGGGCAATGGCAGCGCGTCACGCTGGACGACCAGGCGCTGAAACTCGCGCTCGATACCGCCGAGCAGGCGCTGGCGCTGGATGCGGCGCTGGACGAACTCGAACGGACCGACGCGCGCGCCGCCCAGGTCGTCGAACTGCGCTTCTTCGCCGGGCTCAGCCTGGAGCAGGTCGGCGAAACCCTCGGCCTGTGCCGGCGCACCATCGACCGCGACTGGCGCTTCGCGCGCGCGTTCATCAAGGCGCGCATGGAGTAGCGGTCCAGGTCGCAAACGGCGGGCATCCGGGGTTTATGGAAGGGCAAGGCCAGTGCCGGGGAGAAGGGTCATGGCGTCCGTACTGTCATTGCGCGAGCTGTTCGAGGCAGCGCTGCCGCTGCCGGCCGCCGCGCGCGCGCAACTGCTGGCCGAGCGCTGTCCCGACCCGCACCAGCGCGCGCAGGTCGAGCGCCTGCTCGCCGCCGACGCCACCGACGGCGAGCTGCTCTCCACCGGCGATGCCGCGGGCGCCGCGCGCGCGATCGGCGACACCGACGTGGCCGAAGCGCTGCCCGCGGGCAGCAGGATCGGTCCATTCGAACTGGTCGAGGTGCTGGGCGAGGGCGGTTCGTCGACCGTGTTCCGCGCGTTCCGCGTGAGCGAGGGCGTGCGCCAGGACGTGGCGATCAAATTGCTGGCGCGTGGCCTCTACACCGCCGAGGCGCAGCGCCAGTTCCGCCGCGAGCGCGAAGCGCTGGCGCGCCTGCGCCATCCGGGCATCGCGCGGCTGATCGAGGGCGGCATCACCGACGGTGGGCAGGCCTACATCGCGCTGGAACTGGTCGACGGCCAGCCGATCACCCGCTACGCGCGCGAACGCGGCCTGACGCTGCGCCAGCGGCTGGTGCTGTTCCTGCGGGTCTGCCGCGCGGTGGAGACGGCGCATCGCGCGCTGATCGTGCACCGCGACCTGAAGCCCTCCAACGTGCTGGTGACCGCCGACGGCGACGTCAAGCTGCTCGACTTCGGCATCGCCAAGCTGCTCGACGAGGACATCGACGGCGCCACGCGCACCCAGCACCGCGCGCTCACGCCGGCCTATGCCGCACCGGAACAGTTCGCCCAGCAGCCGGTGACCACCGCCACCGACGTCTATGCGCTGGGCATCCTGCTGGAGGAACTGATCAGCGGCCGCCGCCGCGCCAGCGGCGCATCGGACACGCTGCCCTCGCGCACCGACACGCCGACGCTTGCCACCGCCTACGGCCTGGCGCCGTCGCCCGCCGCGGTGGCGCCGCTGCGGCGCAAGCTGCGCGGCGACCTCGACAACATCGTGCGCAAGGCCGCCTGCGCGGAGCCGGACCGGCGCTACGCCTCGGCCGGCGCGCTGGCCGAGGACATCGAGCGCCATCTCGACAGCGAGCCGGTACAGGCGCACCCGCCCTCGCGCTGGTACCGCACCGGCAAGTTCGTGGCGCGGCACCGCGGCGGCGTGGTGATCACCGCGATGTTCGTGCTGGCCATCTTGGGTTCGCTGTCGATCGCCCTGTGGCAGGCGCAGGTGGCGCGCCGCGAAGCCGTGCGCGCGAACATGGTCCGGGCCTTCGTCGAGAGCCTGTTCGCGCCGATCCGGTATGGCGTCGCCGCGTCGAAACAACCCAGCCTGGGCGAACTCGTGGCGCACGGGGTGGCGAAGCTCGACCACTCGCCGCAGATGGACGAAGGCGGCCGCGTGGACCTGCTGGCGATGTTCTCGCGCCTGTACGAAAGCCTCGGCGACGTCGCGCGTTCGCGCGCGCTGGCGGACCAGGCCGTCGCGCTGTCCGATCGTGTGCTGGCGCCCACCGACATCGAGGCGATCCGCGCGCTCACCGCGCGCGGCTATGCCGAAGTACGCATGGAAGATTACGCGGCCGGCGGCGCCGACCTGCGCCTGGCGCACCGTCGCATGCAGACGCAGGGCATCCACGGCGAGGCGCTGATCGACCTGCTCGGCCCGCTGGGCGCGGTCGAGAACAGCGAAGGGCATGGCGAAGCCGCGCTCGCGCTGGCCCGCGAAGCCCTGGCCGAGCGCATCGCCACCTGGGGGCCCGACGACTCGCGCGTGGGCATCGGCTACAACGATGTCGCGTCCGCGCTGGAGGGCCTGGGACGCTACGACGAGGCGATGGCGATGTGGCGTCGTACCTGGCAGTTCGAGCTGGCGCATTTCGGCCCATCCAGCAACGAGACCACCCTGGCGCTGGCGGGTTTGGCCTCGGCCACCTGGCGCGCCGGCCACTGGACGCAGGCGCACGCGCTGTTCGACCAGGCGCTGGCGATGTACGCGCGCAACGGCGGTCGGCCCCAGCTCACCCAGGTGTACGCCGCGCAGAAGGCCTGCGTGCTGGACGGGCTGCGCGCGGATCGCGCCGGCGCGCAGGCGCACTGCCGGCAGGCGCAGGCGTGGTCGGCCGGCGGCTTCGGTGCGGACAGCGCCTTGCACGGGGATTCGCTGGAAGCCACGGCGTTCGGCGTGGCCGAAGCCGGCGACCTCGCCGGCGCGCGCAAGCTCTTCGACGACGCACGCACGTTGTACGGCAGCGATCCGGCCAACCGCATGCGCATCGGCCGGGTGGACAGCGAACTGGCGGGCATCGACCTGCTGGAAGGCCAGCCCGCACGGGCGCGCGAACGGCTGCCCGAAGCCATCGACGGCCTGCGCACACGCAAGTACCTGTTGCCGCCGCTGATCGCCGAAGCACGCCTGCTGCTGGCCTGCAGCCAGTCCCCTGGCCCGCAGTGCCCGGCCACGCTCGCGGCAACGGTCGATCGCGATCTTGCCTCCGTCGCGTCCGGCAACGACCCGCAACTGCTGTGGGTGGATACGCTGCTGGCACAGGTCGAGCTCGCGCATGGCGAGCCGGGCAAGGCGAAGGCGCGACTGGCGGCGGCGATCCCGCGCGCCAGCCTCGAGTTGCCGCCGACGCATCCGCGCCGGCTCGCGGCGCAACTGTGGCTTGCCGTCGCCGCCGCGCGCAGCGGCGATTGCGCCGATGCCTCGACACAGGCCCGCGATGCGCGGGCCGTCATCGCGGGCAACGGCCTGGCCGCGCATCCGCAACTGTCCGGCGCCGAAGCGCTGCTGCGCCGACCCATCGCCTCCTGCGGCGTCCTTTCGAACTGACGTAGGGTGGGCTTCAGCCCGCCTTTTCCGCATACGTGGCGCTGGTGGGCTGAAGCCCACCCTACGGCTGCGGGTTCACGCGTTCGATGTCCGTCTGGGACGGGCATTCAACCCCGCCTCGCGGCCCGCCTTCTGGAACCCTCTCCCCTCCGGGGAGAGGGCAGGGTGAGGGGCCGGGGCTCGCGGGGAGGCATATCGGGACGACGTGCTTTTTTCCCGTCGCCGGCAGGCAGTTTCGAGGCTAGTGCGACCCCTCACCCCAACCCTCTCCACGGAGGGGAGAGGGAGCTGATCACGCGCCCGGGCACCAACACGCACGCGCCGAAACCGGGACCCACCACCCCTTGGAAAAGGAACCGTCCGCTCGAACGACCCATCCCCGATGTCGCAATTCCCCGTCGACCGGTGTTCCCCGTCGTGCCAACACCTTGCCGCCCGGCGCGCCCCTGCGGGAGCGCGCCACCGACACATGGGGACCACCGCATGTTCGACCACCGCACCCTCCGAACCGCCGCCCTCACCGCCCTGTTGCTGGCGGCTGCCGGCGCCGCGCACGCGCAACAGGCCGACCCGTCGCGCGGCAACCCGCTCGCCACGCCCGACGCCTCGGGCTGGCTGCAGACCAGTACGCCCAGCGGCCGCATCGACCACGACAACCCGTTCTTCCAGGGCTTCGGCAGCAACGGCCGCTCGTGCGATTCCTGCCACCGCCAGGCGCAGGGCTGGACGGTCACGCCGCAGGAACTGCGCCAGCGCTTCGCCCGCACCAACGGCATGGATCCGGTGTTCGCGCTCGTCGACGGCGCGGTCTCGCCGCTGGCCGACGTCTCCAGCGTCGCCGCCCGCCGCAGCGCCTACGCCATGCTGCTCAACCGCGGCCTGGTGCGCGTGGGCATGCCGATCCCGGCCAACGCCGAGTTCCGCCTCACCCGCGTCGACGACCCCTACGGCTACGCCAGCGCGCACGAGCTGTCGCTGTTCCGCCGCCCGCTGCCGGCGACCAACCTGATCTGGCTGACCGCCGTGATGTGGGACGGCCGCGAGACCTTCACCCCGTTCAGGCCGCCTATGGATGCCGGCATCGACCTGCAGAACCTGCGCAGCAGCCTCGCCTCGCAGGCGCGCGACGCCATTCTCGGCCACGAGCAGGCTGCCAGCGCACCCAGCGACGCGATCATCGACCGCATCGTCGAGTTCGAGCTGCACCTGGTCACCGCGCAGATGGACGACAACGCCGCCGGCCGGCTCAACGAAGGCGATGCGATGGGCGGTCCCAACATCCTCACGCAGCAGCGCTTCTGGATCGGCATCAACGACACGCTCGGCGGCGATCCCACCGGCGACGCGTTCGACGAAAAGACCATGCGGCTGTTCGACAGCTGGGACATGCCTGCGCAATTCACCCGCGACCGCCGCGGCCGCGCGCGGGCCGCCATCGCCCGCGGCGAAAAGCTGTTCAACACCATGAAGTTCAACATCACCGGCGTGGCCGGACTGAACGACGTCACCGGCCTGCCGTCGATCCGCGGCAGCTGCAGCAGTTGCCACAACGCGCCGAACATCGGTAATCACTCTGCAGCCCTGCCGGTGAACATCGGCATCTCCGACGCCAGCCGGCGCACCCCGGACATGCCGCTGTACACGCTCACCAACATCGCCACCGGCAAGCGCGTGCAGACCACCGATCCCGGCCTGGCCATGCTCACCGGCAAGTGGGCCGACATCGGCAAGTTCAAGGGGCCGATCCTGCGTGGCGTGGCCGCGCGCGCGCCGTATTTCCACAACGGTTCGGCGGCCACGCTGCACGACGTCGTCGACTTCTACGACACCCGCTTCCACATCCGCATGAGCGCGCAGCAGAAGAGCGACCTGGTCGCCTTCCTCTCCGCGCTCTGAGGGCCGCTTGCCGATCCTTCCCCCGCTCCCGCGGGGGAAGGTGCCCGAAGGGCGGATGGGGGCGCCCTTGGACGCGATCTCCCCGACACACCCGCCACCAGCCCCAATCAACGCTCTACCGAGGTTCCACCCATGTCCCGCCTGCTCGCACTCCTCTACGGCGCCGTCTGCTACACGGTCTTCCTGCTCACCTTCCTCTACGCCATCGGCTTCGTCAGCGGCTTCGGCGTGCCGCGCACCATCGACGGCGGCTTGACCGCCCCGACCGCCGCCGCGCTGGTCATCGACCTGCTGCTGCTCGGCCTCTTCGCCGTGCAGCACAGCGGCATGGCCTGGCCGGCCTTCAAGCGCTGGTGGACGCGCTACGTGCCCGCGCCGATCGAGCGCAGCACCTACGTGCTCTTCAGCAGCCTGGTGCTGATCCTCCTGTTCTGGCAATGGCGCACGCTGCCGCAACCGGTCTGGCAACTGGACAGCGAACCCGTCCGCTGGGCGCTCTACGCCCTGGCCGCGGCGGGCTGGCTGCTGGTGCTCTCGGGCACCTTCGTGATCAACCACTTCGACCTGTTCGGCCTGCGCCAGGTCTGGTCCTATGCGCAACGCCGCGGCCCGGAGCGCGAGGCGCCGTTCGTGACGCGCGCCTACTACCGCATCGTGCGCCACCCGCTGATGCTCGGCTTCCTGGTCGCGTTCTGGTCGACTCCCAGTATGAGCGTCGGCCACCTGCTGTTCGCGCTGATGACCACTGGCTACATCCTGGTCGCGGTCAAGTTCCTCGAGGAGCGCGACCTGGTCGCCCAGTTCGGCGACACCTACCGCGACTACCAACGCGACGTGCCCATGCTGCTGCCGTGGCGGAGCGCGCGCGGGCAGGGCAACACATCCGCCGGCTGTCCGCTGGGGCACGCCGCGGGCGGCTCGGAGCGCCTGCCGCGCTGATCGGCTTCCTGGGCAGGGAGGCCGCTATCGGGTCTCGTACTTGAAATCCATGTTCACCAGCGACGGGCGGGGCTGGCCTTTCAACTTCGCAGGAGACCACTGCGTCGCGAGCACCTGCGCGCGCTCCTGGGACGTCAGCCTTACGCCCGCGGGATACGAAACCTCCGCCGTCTGGACCTTGCCCGTGGCATCCAGGGCAAGGACGACACAGACCAGGTCCGTCCTCGCCCGGCGATAAAGCGAACCCGCGATGGGCGGCAGCGCGGAAGTGATCTTCGGCTGTGTGTCGGCCGTCGTGGCAAGCACGTGGTCCGGCAACTGCCTTTGGAAAACAGCCAGGAGAGGCGCCTTGTTACAGGACAGGACCGGACGATCGAGGCGGCCACGCGCGCACGCCGGGCCGCAGACGAGGGCTGCAAGGGCAACAGCAAGCACTGGTTTCACAGTACCTCCTTCCTTCAAAGAGATGTTTCTTCGCTCCGAAAGAGAACCTGGGCGCCGCATTTGAAAGCCTGTTGCGTCAGGACTCCCTGCTGTCGGCTGCGCGTTTTGCGTAGTACGGGTCATCGTCCCCGTAAGCGTAGGGATCGACAAGATCTCCGGCCTCGGGCGCGCAGACGTAATTCAACTTCATGTGCTCCATGATCTTTCTCATCACGGACGGCGGCGCCTTGTTGAGCACCACGAAGTGACACTGCCCCGGAGCATCCTCGCTGAGGAGGATGTCCAGGTAGGGACTTTGGGCAGGATAGCCAGCACCGAAACCGTGCCACGCATGGCTCCCGAGCTGCCATTGGATCTGCGGAAACAACTCGCTGAGCTCATTCCTGATTTGCTCCAGCGACCCTAGCGGTTCTGCAAGAAGCTCGGCCCACGAATTGATGGGCGGCAAGCCTTCCCCCGCGCGATACAAATAGAAGTGGAAGCTCATGCGCTCCAGCGCCGAACGGCGTCCTTGCCGCAGCATTCGCAGGTCGGCTTGCTCGGCGGTTCGAGTTCAATCTCGATCATGTGTCGTGGGACCTGCGCTTGAACCGGGCCGAGCCGCGTCGCGGTTAGGCGTGGATGAATTGTTGGAGAGGACGCGCTAGACCGCCTCATGGCGGACGGAAACACTGTAGCCCGCTTGCTGGATGGCAGCCTGGAAGGCTGGGAGAGATTCCACCGAGGCAAAGAACGCATCGGCGCTTGGATAGTCAAAGGACCACAGCGAAGCCTCGATGCCATTCAGGAGGTCATCGGCTTGGCAGGTCATCTCACAGTGCAACTGCTCGAAGTGATCATGCTCCCCGTCGGAGTCCGCGACCTCGAACTGGCATACGGGATCGAAGTAGAACAGGGGAGCGCCCGTAAAGTCGTAAGTGCCGACCTGGAACAAGAGGCCGACGTCCGGGGCGCCAAACACCTCGCGACCATAGGCCTTGAACGCGCACCACGCTGCAACGCCCGAAACAGGTGGATCGCCGACACCGTGCTGGCGCAGGAGAGCGGAAAGACGCTCGGCTTGGGGAGTGATGGACACTCGGGTGGCCCTCCAACGCATGAACTGGGCCGGCCGCGAAGCGGCTTCGGCTCGGATGAATGTTAGCTCCCGCCGGTAGCAAGCAAGAGCAGGATGCCGAACGCGACAAATAAAGCGTTAAATACAACAGCGGTGCGAGAAAGCGTCGCCCATATACGGGAGCTTGCGTTGTGCGCGCAACGCCAAATACAAATCGAAGAGAACACCGCATAGAAGAGATAGACCAGCCACTCCGTACCAGGCCAGATCATGGCGGATTGGCTGAGGACAGGGCGCGGGACGAACCCAAGCAGGAAATCAGTGGTTACGAGGATGAGGACGTGCCCGGCAACCCCAATAAGCCAAAACACCTTCCAGAGCGGAGCGACACCGAGCCAGGACGCAGCAAACACATTGCGGTATGCGCTCGTGTACCGAGTCTTGGCGATGGGTGGTCTTGGCCGGTTCAATGCAAATGCCGTAGTGCTGGCTGTGGGGCCTAACGTTGGAGCTAAGCGGCGGCGTAGCCGCCTGCCTTGAACGATTTGTCAGGCACTAGACCACATCCCAGCCGAAAGGGCCACGGAAGTCTTCAAGCACGTGTCGCATATCCAGTGGAGGCCGTCTAGGTGACGTACCCCGCCTGGATCGCCTCAGGCACGCATGGGGCGGCGAACTTTGCCCAACAAAATGCACAGTGCTCGTGATCGGAAGCCTGAAAGGCTGCATCCCACGTGCGGCGCGTGAGGGACACGCCGGTGCGGTAGCTCCGCTGGTTCGTAAGACGCCAATCCATGCGAGGCATAACGCCTACAACTAGCGACACCGGCACCGCTAGGTTTGTAAGA
Source organism: Frateuria sp. YIM B11624 (assembly GCF_049727805.1). NCBI lineage: Bacteria > Pseudomonadati > Pseudomonadota > Gammaproteobacteria > Lysobacterales > Rhodanobacteraceae > Frateuria > Frateuria sp. YIM B11624. The sequence continues at coordinate 1,949 of NZ_JBCNYA010000035.1, read as the reverse complement.
GTGCAAGCGAGGTGTTGGCGTCCGCTGGAATGAGGTGTTAGGCAGTACGCCTAGTATTGTCCCAAGACATCGCGAGTCTCTTGCATGTCAAGCTCGTAGTACTCGCCGACGCGTACAATTATAGTAAGCAAATAGTCATTTACGGCAAGGAAATATTGCCGATAAAGGTTCTGGTCGAGCTTGAGGCGCTCGCCGGCCTTCAAGTTAAGATTGGGGCAGCACTGAACCAGTTGTTTGTCCACTATCATTGCCCGATGAACAATGTTGTTCCTTATCTGAGCAAGCTCGAAGATTAGGTTCTTGGTTCGTTCGTCTACGGAGCCCGCTAAGCCGAATGGTTCAAGCAGTAACTCAAACCGGGCAACGCCCTTCTTGAGCCCAGCACCTAATTCCCTTTCCACAATGCTTGCAAGGTACTCGCCACGCTCGTCCCCTTGCAGTGGAAGCACATCCGAAAGTGGCACTCGGATCTTGGAGAAAATCTTTGCGCCGAGCAAGTGTTGCTCGCGGTTCAACCACGTTGTGAGCAATTCACGTACCAGACTCTCGAGTAGTGCCCAAAGAGTTATGGTTGCGAACGCATGTAAGGTCGGGAATCCTGCTGCTGTTTCGGATTTAGCCCAAGCTGACTCTGCCTCAGCTTCCTCCAGATTGAGTGGTTCATTACCCAAGAACGGGACCAGTGCTTGGGCCATCCTTGCGCTCCCCTGGAGCTTAGCAATTCCTGCTTTGGAGAAATGCAATGATTTGTCAAAAGCTTCTAAATCAGAAAAAAAAGCTTCCATGAACGGCCGGAACCAAGAATGCCTATTTGCCTGCTGGGACTGAGTAATCGTCATTGAATTCGACCCGCCTAACGCCTGAATTAAGCCGCGCCGCGAAGCGGCGTCGGCTTGAATGAATTGTTAGGCCTCATGCTGCCACACCCGCAGTTCCCGCGCTCTTACCGCAGCTCAGCCCGGAGCCTGGCTGCGAGTGCTACCCGTTCCTCTGCGGTGTACACACCCTTATGCCCGGCATGAAGCCCATCGCCGGAATAGCGAGGAAAAACGTGCTGATGGTAGTGCCACACATCTTGATCGCCAGCCGGGGCATTGTGTTGGCGCGTTGATATGCCTTGACAGCCGAATGCGCTCAGCATTGCTTGGGCCAAACGACGTGTAGCGGCAAAAAAGTCGTTCCCGAGGCTATCTGGAACCTCGAGCAAATTCTCGTAGTGGCTCCTTGGGACTATCAGACAGTTTCCCTTGATGCCGCCGTAGTAGTGCAGCGGGAGCACAGCGAACACATTGGCATCAGCGAAGACGATGGCCGACCTTGAGTAGGACGCCGGCAGGGTCGCTGCGATGCCGCAGAACGGACACTCGTATCCCGGCGGAGCATGCTTCATGAGGCCTAATGCTGGAGTTAAGCGGCGCGCGGTACGCGCGTCCGCCTTGAACGAGTTGTTAGGCGACAAACCAACCCTTGTTCTTGAAGCCGTGTGCATAGATTGCTTCGGCGGAAGTGTAATCGCTTGGACGAAGAGAGACAGACACCACTGAGTCGTCCGTGAAGCGGACGGTCAGAGCTTCGCCGGCTTCGAAGGTGGCAGGGGAAACAGTCTTGCCGATCTGAGCGCACAAGGCGTCACGGAACCCAGGTTGCCAAGAGGTGACGGTGGACGTTTGCGAGTGGACGGTGAGAGGGTTAGTGATGTTGACGCAAGGGCCGTCGAAACTGAGTTGCAGGTAGGTCTGGACGAAGGTGACAGAGCTCAACTGCTCGCCATGCAGTTCGCAAAAGATTCGAGCGGAGTTGTCTTTGTCCATGGAGCCTGTTTGCCTAACGCTTGAGTTAAGCGGCGGCGAAGCCGTCCGCCTTGAACGCGTAGTTAGGGCTGCGCGACGTGCTCAACCCATATGGACGAACCTGGATGATGCTCTCCGATGGTGTTGATAGCATCATGC
>NZ_JBCNYA010000034.1:0-43458 GCF_049727805.1 Frateuria sp. YIM B11624 | reverse complement strand
CTCACCCGTCCGCCACTCGCCGGCATCCCGAAGGACCCGCTGCCGTTCGACTTGCATGTGTTAAGCATGCCGCCAGCGTTCAATCTGAGCCAGGATCAAACTCTTCACTTAAGTTTTCGATGATCCGAAGACCATCTATCTTTCTGAAGCGTTGTCCTAACCGTAAAACGTCAAGCTTTTGAATTGACTCTTAGGTTAGACGCTTGCATTTGTGGACAGTCATCCATCCACCGCAAGGCGCCCACACAAGTCACCTGCGCACACTGTCAAAGATCAATCACTTGCGATTCTTTCTTCGAATCGCCCCGAAACCTTTCGTCCCGGGTGAGCCGCCCATTCTACATCCCGTTACCGCTTCGTCAACACCCTTGGGCGAAAAACTTTCTTGCCGGGGGAGTGTCGACCGGAGGGAGGTGGGCGACGGGCCGCGAATAGTAGGCAGAGCGCGCGAACTTGGCAAGCGAGCGCGGCTGTTTTTTTTGCGCCAGCCCGCCGAAGTGGCCTGGGGCCTAGGCTGCGACCAGTTTCACTCGCGCGAAGTTGCGTTTGCCCACCTGCAACACGCCCTCGAATCCCGCACTGAACACGCGCTGTGCGTCCTCGACCACGACCGCATCGATACGCACCGCGCGCTCCTTCAGCTTGCGGTTCGCCTCGGAGTTGCTCGCGGTGAGCCCGGCGGTCGTCAGCAGGGCCGGAAGGCGCACGCCTTCGGCGGGCACGGCGATCTCGCTGAGCGGCAGCAGCGAGGTGTCGCCCTCGCCCCGCACCACTGCATGCCAGCCGGCAATGGCTTGCTCGGCCGCCGCCGCGTCGTGGAACCGCGCCGCCAGTTCGCGCGCGAGCCTCAGCTTCGCGTCGCGGGGATTGAGAGCACCGCTTTCCACGTCACGCCTCATGCGTGCCAGCTCATCCAGCGGGACCTCGAAGCTCAGCAGTTCGAACCAGCGCCACATCAACGCATCGTCGATCTTCATCGTCTTGGTCACGATGTCGATCGCCGACTCGTCGATGCCAATGTAGTTGCCCAGGGACTTGGACATCTTGTGGACGCCGTCCAGGCCCTCGAGCAGCGGCATCGTCAGCACGATCTGCGGCGGCTGGCCGTGGTGTTCCTGCAGCGCCCGCCCCATCAGCAGGTTGAACTTCTGGTCGGTGCCGCCGAGTTCGACGTCGGCCTTGAGCGCCACCGAGTCGTAGCCCTGCACCAGCGGATAGAGGAATTCGTGGATGGCGATCGGCTGTTGCGCCGCGTAGCGCTTGGCAAAGTCGTCGCGCTCGAGCATGCGTGCCACGGTGTGCTGCGCGGCGAGCCGGATCATGTCGGCCGCGGACATCTTGCCGAACCACTCGGAGTTGAAGCGCACTTCGGTGCGCTCGCGGTCGAGCACCTTGTACACCTGGCTGGCATAGGTCTCGGCGTTCTTCAGTACGTCCTCGCGGCTGAGCGGCTTGCGGGTGACGTTCTTGCCGGTGGGGTCGCCGATCATCCCGGTGAAGTCGCCGATCAGGAAGATCACCTGATGGCCCAGATCCTGGAACTGCCGCATCTTGTTGAGCAGCACGGTGTGGCCCAGGTGCAGGTCCGGCGCGGTGGGGTCGAAGCCCGCCTTGATGCGGAGCGGCCGGCCGCTCTTCAGGCGCGCGATGAGCTCTTCCTGCTTGATGACCTCGTCGGCGCCGCGGGCGATCGTCGCCAGCGCCTGCTCAAGCTCGTTCATGGGTGTCCTCTATGCCGATCGGTCGACGGCGACAAAGGGTCGCCGTTCACAAAATGGCGTTAATTGTGCGTTAATCAGAAAACCAGCGCAAATCCTTGAAAGGAAAGGCGTTGACGCCCTTTATACGTGGCCGCTAAGGTACGGCGCCTGAGTACTTTGTAACGCGGGGCGAAGAGCATGGGTGAGGGCGAGCAGATCGCGCGGGCGGCGCGCAAGCAGGCTATCCGCCGCAAGGCGCAGCGCCGCCACATGCACTTCTACGAACGTTGCGCGCATTGGTCGTTCAGCCGCCTGGGCGAGGTCGAACCGATCCGCTGGCACCGCGAACGCTGGATCCTGGCCGGCACCGCGCTCCTGCTGACCGCGCTCTCGGGCTTTTTCCTGCCCGCGTGGGCCAGCGCGATGCGGCCCGCGCCGGAACCCGCCGCGCACACCCTGCTGCCGCTCACGCTGCCCAAGGCGCCGACCGTTGCCGCCCCCGCACGGGCCATGGAAGACTGGCGCGTGGTGCAGGTGCAGCCCGGCCAGACGCTCTCGGACATCTTCCAGGCACAGGGCCTGAGCCTGGCCGACCTGCAGCGCGTGATGGATGCGGCCGGAACCGCCAAGGGCGCCTTCCACAACATCCGTCCGCATCAGGAGTTCGATTTCCTGCTCGGCAGTGACGGCAGCCTCAAGGGCATCCGCTTCGACAAGGACGAGTCCAATCGCGCAGTGGTCCGCTTCGACGGCGACCAATCCACGCTGGCCGTGCAGCCCCGCGCGATGGAAACCCGCGAGCACGTCGCGCACGGCACCATCACCAGTTCGCTGTATGCCGCCGCGGCCAAGGCCGGCATGAGCCAAGGCATGGTCGGCAAGCTGGCGGACCTGTTCAAGTACGACATCGACTTCGTGCAGGACCTGCGCGACGGCGACAGCTTCACCGTGATCTACGACGACGTCTACCGTGACGGCAGCTACTACGCCGAGGGTGACATCGTGGCCGCCGAGTTCGTCAACCAGGGCCATCGCTACACCGCCTACCGCTTCAAGAAGGCGGACGGCCGCTATGGCTGGTTCAGCGAGGACGGTCGGCCGATCCAGAAGTCGTTCCTGCGCATCCCGGTCGACTTCACCCGTATCTCCTCGCGCTTCAGCACGGCGCGCATGCACCCGATCCTCGGCCGCATGCGTGCGCACAAGGGCGTGGACTACGCCGCGCCCAGCGGCACGCCGATCCATGCGGCGGGCGACGGCGTGATCAAGTTCAAGGGCTGGATGCGCGGCTACGGCAACTTCGTGGTGATCCAGCACAACAAGAACATCAGCACCGCCTACGGTCACATGTCGCGCTTTGCCAAGGAGCGCGTCGGCCAGCACGTCGGCCAGGGCCAGGTGATCGGCTACGTGGGCATGACCGGCCTGGCGACCGGCCCGCACCTGCATTACGAATTCCGCGTCAACGGCATGCAGCGCGATCCGCAGACGGTGACCCTGCCCAAGCCGCAGCCGCTGCCGGCGGCGCAGCTGGCCCGTTTCGAAGCCCAGGTCGTGCGTCCGCAGCTGGCCCGCCTGAAGGCGATGGACGCCAACATCAAGCTCGCCCAGCTCGGCTCGGCCACGCGCAACGACGACTGACGCATTGCCTTGACCGCCAGCGATGACGCCTCGGCCCTTTACCTGGGGCTGATCTCCGGTACCAGCGTCGATGGCGTCGACGCCGCGCTGGTGTCCTTCGATGGCGGCATGCCGCAGTTGCGCGCGGCGCTGACCCACCCGTGGCCCGATGCCCTGCGTGAGCGCGTGCTTGCACTGGCCCAGGATCTGACAGCGTTCAATCTGGACACGTTCGGGCGCCTGGATGTCGCCCTCGGCCGCCATTTCGCCGAGGCGGCACAGGCGCTGCTCGAAACCAGTGGCACCGCTCCTTCGGCGGTGCGCGCGATCGGCTCGCATGGCCAGACGGTGCGGCACCGGCCGCAGGGCGATACGCCCTTCACCCTGCAGATCGGCGATCCCACGGTGATCGCGGAAACCTGTGGGATCGACGTCGTGGCCGATTTCCGCCGCGCCGACGTCGCTGCCGGCGGCCAGGGCGCGCCACTGCTGCCGGCCCTGCACGCCATGCTGCTTGGCCAGCCCGGGCAGACCCGCGTGGTGCTCAACCTTGGCGGCATCGCCAACATCACCGTGCTGGAACCGGGCGACCGGGTGCTCGGCTTCGACACCGGCCCGGCCAACGGCCTGCTGGATGCCTGGTGCCTGGAGCAGCGCGGCGAGCCCTTCGATCGCGACGGCGCATTTGCCGCCGCGGGCCAGGTCGATGCACCCCTGCTGGAAGCCCTGCTGGCCGACTCCTACTTCACGCTGGCGCCACCCAAGAGCACCGGCCGCGAGCACTTCCACCTCGCTTGGCTGTTGCGCCAGCCGCGCGTGCCGTTGCTGGCGCCGGCCGACGTGCAGGCAACGCTGCTGGAATTGACCGCGCACACCATTGCCGATGCCATCGAGGCGCACGCGCCCGCGGCGACGGACGTGCTGGTATGCGGCGGTGGCGTACACAACTCGCAGCTCATGCTGCGGCTGGCCGAATGGCTGGCACCGCGCCGCGTGATCAGCACCGCCGCGCACGGAATCGATCCGGATTACCTGGAGGCGACCGCCTTCGCCTGGCTGGCGCGCCAACGCGTTCTGGGATCGCCGGGCAACCTGCCGGCCGTCACTGGCGCGCGCGGACGGCGCGTGCTGGGCGCGCTACATCTGGCTCCAAGGGATTGAACGCGCCGGGCGGCTAGCTCAGCTTCGAGACGCGGGTGGGCGCCAATTGCGTCGGCCGGGTGAGCGAAAGGGCCTGCAGGGCTTCCTGGAAGGCCGCCTTTTCGGTGAGGTCCCACTGCCCGCCCAGCACGAGGCTGCCCGGATCGAGCATGGTTTCGCTGGAGATCTGGCCGGCCGAACTCAGGCCCAGGCCATGCCGCAGCGCATGCAGCACCACGTCGTTGATGGACCAGTGGCGGTCCTTCGCGAGCGTCTTGATACGCTCGGCCATCAAGCTGTCGATGTGGCGTATGACGAGGTCTGGCACGAGCGTCGCTCCGTGTCACGCATGCCCAGCTGGCAGGGCATGGTGGCACAGATCGGAGGGGTTTGCAGTAGGCCTCTTGGCCGATGCCCGCCAGCTTGGCCCGTCACCCGGAAAGGCTGGCTTCGGCCCGCTCGGCGGTGCGAAAACGCCGCCACAGCACGGCATACAACAGCATCGCGGGGATCAAGGCGATCACCGTGATCACGAAGTAGCCTCCATAACCCGCGGCGGTGGCGATGCCGCCGGCGAAAAAACCGAGCAGCTTGCCCGGCAGGTTGACCAGCGAACTGAGCAGCGCGTACTGGGTGGCGGTGTGCTGGCGGTTGACCAGCATGGACAGGAAGGCCACCGTCGGCGGCCCGAGCATGCCCAGGGTGAGGTTCTCGGCCGAGATCACCAGCGTCAGCGCCACCAGGTTGCCCGGGTGGCCGATCAGGACCAGGTAGAACAGATTGCTGCAGCCGCACAGCACGATCGTCACGCCCAGTGACCGCCACGCGCCCCAACGCGCCACCGCCGCGCCGCCGAGGAACACGCCGACGATGCCGATCCAGATGCCGTAGATCTTGGTGATCGCGCCGATTTCGGTCTTGGAGAACTGCATGTCCCGGTAGAACGGGCTCATGATGCCGCCGATGGTCGCCTGCTCGGGAATCTTGAACAGCAGGATGAACAGCAGGATCACGCCCGCCGCCTGCCAGCCGTAGCGGCGGAAAAAGTCGGCGAAGGGATCGACCACGCTCTCGCGCATCGCCACGGACCAGTTGGCCGGGCGCGAGCGCTGCACGTCCGGCTCGCGCGCCAGCAGCGTGGTGGCGACCGGAATCGCCATCGCCGCGGCCATGACCAGATAGACCACGCGCCAGGACACGTGGTCGGCAAGGATCAACGCCACCGCGCCGGCCAGCAGTAGGCCGATGCGGTAGCCCAGCGCGTAGGTCGCCACCAGCGCGCCCTGCACGTGCGAGGGCGCGATCTCGATGCGATAGGCGTCGACCGCGATGTCCTGGGTGGCGCCGAAGAAGGCCACCAGCAAGGTCGCGGCGACGAATGGCCATAACTGGTTGGGCGTCAGCAGCGCCATCGCCAGCAGGCCGGCGGTCACGCACAGCTGTGCGAACAACAGCCACCCACGACGCTGGCCCAGCCGCGCGAAACCGGGAATCCGCCAGTGGTCGAGCAGTGGCGCCCAGACGAACTTGAACGCGTAGGTCAGCCCTGCGCTGGCGATCATCGTGATGTCTTTCAGCTCGATGCCGTTTTCCTTCAGCCAGTACGCCAGCGTGCCGGCGACCAGCAGGAACGGCAGGCCGGAGGAGAATCCGAACAACGCCATCGTGCCCGCCGCCGGCTGCGCGAAGGCACGCCAGATCGAAGGCTTGCGCGCGGGTGCCGCCGCCGGCTCAGTCGGCATAGTCGACCGTGTACGGCGCATGGTCGGAGAAACGCTGCTCGCGGTAGATCGAACAGGCGCGCATGCGCTCGCGCAGGGACGGCGTGCAGACCTGGTAGTCGATGCGCCACCCCACATTGTTCTCGCGCGCACGGCCGCGGTTGGACCACCAGGTGTATTCGACCGCCTCGGGCTTGATCGCTCGGAAGCTGTCGACCCAGCCGCGAGTGTGGAACAGCAAATCCAGCCAGGCGCGCTCCTGCGGCAGGCAGCCGGAATTCTTCTGGTTGGAGGTCCAGTTCTTGATGTCGTTCTTGGTGTGGACGATATTCCAGTCGCCGCAGATCACGTAGTCGCGGCCACTGTTGAGCCACTGGTCGAAGATGGGCTCGAGGAAGTCCATCGCCTTGAACTTGAACTGCTGGCGCTCCTCGCCGGAGGAGCCCGACGGCACGTACAGCGACACTACCGACAGGTTGCCGAAGCGCGCCTCGATGTAGCGTCCCTCGCAGTCGAACGGTTCCCAGCCCAGGTTGGTAAGCACCGCGTCGGGCTCGCGCCGCGCATAAATCGCCACGCCGCTGTAGCCCTTCTTGCACGTGGCGTCGCGGTAGAAGCAATGATGGCCATCCGGGCGGAACATCGCATCGCCGAGCTGGTCCTCCTGCGCCTTGGTTTCCTGCAGGCAGACCACGTCGGCCTGCTGCGTGCGCAGCCACTCGAACACGCCCTTGCTGGCGGCCGAGCGGATGCCGTTGGCGTTGAGCGTGACGATTCGCATGGGGCGGAAACTCGTGTGCGGGAAAGCCATGGATAATAGCCGCGCCTTCCCGAATCTCCATTGCCGGCTTCCATGCACCCCTACCAACGCGACTTCATCGACCTGGCGCTCGCGCGCGACGTGCTGCGCTTCGGCGAGTTCACCCTCAAGTCCGGCCGCCAGAGCCCCTACTTCTTCAACCTCGGCCGGATCGATTCCGGCGCCGCGCTGGCGCGACTGGGCGAGGCCTATGCGGCCACCATGGTGCGCGCCGAACTCCCGGTGGACATGCTGTTCGGCCCCGCCTACAAGGGCATCGCGCTGGCGGCGGCCACCGCCATCGCGCTGGCCACGCGGCATGGCCGCGACCTGCCGTGGGCCTACAACCGCAAGGAAGCCAAGGACCATGGCGAAGGCGGCATGCTGGTCGGCGCGCCGCTGGCCGGGCGCGTGCTGATCGTCGACGACGTGATGACCGCCGGCACCGCGGTGCGCGAGTCGCTGGCGCTGATCCGCGCGCACGGGGCCACGCCGGCGGGCGTGCTGATCGCGCTGGACCGGCAGGAACGCGGCCAGGGCGAATTGTCCGCGGCGCAGGAAGTGGCGCGCGACCATGGCATTCCGGTGATCGCCATCACCGGCCTGGACGAGGTGCTGGCCTACGCCGGCGAACGTCCGGAACTGGCGGCCGAGCACGCGCGGTTGCTCGACTACCGCAGCCGCTACGGCGTGTCCGGATGATCGTCGATCGCGCGAGTGGCGACCCGCGTCACACGCGCGAGCGCGGCCTTCATCCAGGCTTTAGGCGGTATCCGCACGATGGCTATACTGCCCGCCAGGAGGGGGTATCCATGCGCAAGCTCGTTTACGCCGTCGCCATCAGCCTGGCGACGGTCCTGACCGCCCATGCCCAGAAGGCGACCGGCATCCGCTACCACTGGCGTGATGGCAAGGGCCTGTCGCACTACAGCGACAGCCTCACCGCCGAGGCGATGAAGTACGGCTACGACCTGGTCAACGACCAGGGCTACGTGGTGCGCCACGTCGATCGCCAGCTCAGCCCCGAGGAGCGCGTCGCCGCGGAGAAGCTCGCCGCCGAACAGGCCGCCCAGCGCCGTGCTGAGGAAGCCCGCCGGCGCGCCGACCTGCAGATGCTCAACGCCTACGGCGACGAGGCCGACCTGAAGCAGGCCCAGCAGGAAGAGCTCGATACGATCGACCAGCAGATCAACACTACGCAGTTGAACCTGCGCAGCCAGGAAAAGACCCTGGCCGACCTGCTCGGCCGTGCGGCCGACATGGAGCGGGCCAAGGAAAAGGTGCCTCCCTACCTGGCCGACAGGATCGCCGACCAGCGCAACGTGGTCGCCGGCCAGCGCGCCGCGCTGGAACGCCAGCAGGGTCACCGCGCCACGGCCGAGAAGGAGGCCGTGCAGCAACTGGAGCGCTACCGCGCGCTGAAGAAGGCGCAGGACGAGCAGCTGCACTAGGGCCGCCCGGCAAGAACCAGGTGGGCTGAAGCCCACCCTTCCCCCTGATCCCGTAGGGTGGGCTTCAGCCCATCCTCTTCGCACCCGTCAGAACGGCAGCTTCAACCCCGGATCGACCAGGAACAGCTGCTCGCGGAACGCCTGCTGGATCCGCTTGAGCGCCGCCGCGTTGTCCGCATCGAAGCGCAGCACCAGCACCGGTGTGGTGTTGGAGGCGCGCACCAGGCCCCAGCCGTCCGGCCAGTCCGCACGCACGCCATCGATGGTGGTCAGCGTGGCGTCGCCGAAGCCGGCCTTTTCCCTGAACTTCTCGATGAAGCGATAGTGCTCGCCCTCGACGAGCTCGATCTTCAGCTCCGGCGTGGACACGCCCTTCGGGCAGGTGGCGAAGATCTGCTCGGGCGTGCGTCCCTCGAGATCGCCGGCGAGGATTTCCAGCAGCCGCGCGCCGGCGTAGATGCCGTCGTCGAAGCCGAACCAGCGTTCCTTGAAGAAGAAGTGGCCGCTCATCTCGCCGGCCAGTTCCGCCTGCGTCTCGCGCATCTTGGCCTTGATCAGCGAGTGGCCGGTGCGCCACATCAGCGGGCTGCCGCCGGCCTCCAGCACCTGGCCCTTGAGATGGCCGGTGCACTTGACGTCGTAGATGATCGTGGCGCCCGGCTGGCGCGAAAGCACGTCGCGCGCGAACAGCATCAGCAGGCGGTCGGGATAGATGATCTCGCCTTCCCGGGTGACCACGCCCAGGCGGTCGCCATCGCCGTCGAAGGCCACGCCGAGGTCTGCGCCGGTCTGGCGCACCGCGTGGATCAGGTCTTCGAGGTTGTGCGGATCGGAGGGATCGGGGTGGTGGTTGGGGAAGGTGCCGTCGACCTCGCAATACAGCGGCACCACGTCGCAACCGATGCCCTCGAGCACCTGCGGCGCCACCGCGCCGGGGATGCCGTTGCCGCAGTCGACCACTACCTTCAGCCGCCGCTCGGCCTGCACGTCGGAGGTGATCCGCTCGATGTAGTCCGGCACCACGTCGACATGGCGAAGACCGCCCTGGCCGCCGGCCTCGAGCGCGCCACTGGCGATGCGCCGGTACAGGTCCTGGATCGCGCCTTCGGACAGCGTTTCGCCGCCGACCACGATCTTGAAACCGTTGTAGTCGGGCGGGTTGTGGCTGCCGGTGACCGCCACGCCGCTGCCGGTGTTGAAGCGGTAGGCGGCGAAGTACACCACCGGGGTGGGCACGGCGCCGACGTCGATCACGTCGATGCCGGCCTCGCGCAGGCCGTCGGAAAGCGCACCGGCCAGTTCCGGCCCGGACAGGCGCCCGTCGCGGCCGACCACGATCTCGTTCAGGCCCTTCTCGCGCATCAGCGTGCCGATCGACTGGCCAAGCAGGCGTGCCACCTGCGCCGTTAGCGTCTTGCCGACCACGCCACGCACGTCGTAGGCGCGGAAGATGCTTGGATCGACGGCATCGGCCGGACTCGCCGCAGGCGGCATCGTGGTTGCAGGACGCACCACCGGCGGCGCCGGTTGCGGCTTGGCGGGAATCACATCGGACACCATGGTCTCCTCGGGTTGAATCTCTTGACGCACGGACAACCGCCCACGCAGCCACAACAGGTACACGCCGCCGCCGATGCCCAGCAACGCCAGCAAACCCGCCAGCGGCCAGACGCGCGGCAGCAGGATGAAGGCCGCCGGCAACGCCGCACGCACGCTGAAGCTGCTGCCGGGCACCGGCTTGGCGTCTTCCTCGGCCTCGGCCGACGGCGCGCCGCGCGACAGCAGGCTGAGCTCGCCGCGATCATCACCCTGGCGCAGATCGATCCGGCCACCACCCGGCGCAATGGACTCGAAACGCCGTTGCAGCGGCGTGAACGGCAATTCCACCCAGACCCAACCCAGCGGCCGCTGCACCGGCCCCAGCGGCTGCACCACGCTGAGCCGGCGACGGCCATCCGCGACCACCGTCTGTACCGGCGAGGCGCCGTCGCCGGTCTGCGCGGCCATCAGCTGGGCGGCCTTGGCGTAGCCGAAGGTGCGGTAGTTGGCGTGCAGCACTTCGTCCAGGCTGGCGCTGTAGATCTCCACATCGAGCGCCTGTGGCAGGCGTGCACGCAGCGCCGTGGCCAGCTGGGCACGATCGCCCTGCAGCGCGGCCGGGTCGAGCGAGGCCACGGCCTGGGCGACCTGCTTGCGCTCGCCGGCGATCTCCGTGGCCAAGGCATGCACAGCCGTGTCCTGCGCCGCATGCACTTGGGCGACCCCGCCGCTTTCGCTGGCGATCAGCCAGGCCTGCCACGCACAGAACAGGCCCAGCAGCAGCAACAAGGTGCCGCCAGTCAGCGGCAGCAGGCGCTGCCATGCCATGGCGCCGCTGCCCAGCCCCCTCGCGATCATTCTTGCCATCTCGTCCCCGTCGCTTGCGACCACTTCACTGGAAGCCCGGCCTACTTGATGCCGGTGGAACCGAACCCGCCCGCGCCCCGCGCGGAGGGCGCGAATTCATTCACCACCCGCAGCCGCGCCTGTGCCACCGGCACCAGCAGCAGTTGGGCGATGCGGTCGCCCACGCCGATGGTGTAGGGCGCGTTCCCGCGGTTCCAGCAGGAAATCATCAGCGGCCCCTGGTAGTCCGCGTCGATCACGCCGACCAGGTTGCCCATCACCAGCCCGTGCTTATGGCCCAGCCCCGAGCGCGGTACGATCAGCGCGCACCAGCCGGGGTCGCCGATGTGAATGGCGATGCCGCTGGGTACCAGCGCGCTTTCTCCCGGCGCCAGGGTGAGCGGCGCCTCGATCGCCGCTCGCAGATCCATGCCGGCGCTGCCGGCGGTGGCCGCCTCGGGCAGCGGGATCGCCTCGCCCAGGCGGGGATCGAGAATCTTCAGCTCGACCTCGATCATGCGCGCGCGGCCCGATAGCGCCGGGCGACGCACGCGACCAGCTGCGCCGCCAGCTCGCGCTTGGAGGCGCGCGGCAGCTCCTCGCCGCCGCCGGGCCAATACAGGCTGAGCGCGTTGTCGTCGGCCTCGAAGCCCAGCCCCGCGCCGACCCGGTTGGCCGCGATCATGTCCAGGCCCTTGCGGGCGAGCTTGTCCTGCGCGTACGCGGCCACGTCATGTGTCTCGGCGGCGAAACCCACCAGGAAAGGATGCGGCGTGGCGCCGGCCAACTCCTTCAGGATGTCCGGGTTCTCGGCCAGGTCCAGCACCAGCGGCGCGCCGTCGTGCTTCTTGAGCTTGCGCTCGGCGACCTGCGCCGGCCGATAGTCGCCTACCGCGGCGGCACCGATGTAGATGTCGGCCGAAGCCGCGGCATCCAGCACCGCTTCGCGCATCTGCGCGGCGCTGCGCACGTCCAGCCGCCTGGCCACGCCGGCCGGGGTCGACAGGCTGACCGGGCCGGCGACCAGGGTCACCCTGGCGCCCGCCGCGGCGACCGCCTCGGCCACCGCGAAGCCCATGCGGCCGGAGCTGCGGTTGCCGATGAAGCGCACCGGATCGATGTCCTCGTAGGTGGGGCCGGCGCTCACCACCACATGCAGGCCGGCAAGCGCGCCGTCGCCGAAGGAACCGGCCAGCGCGTCGCGCAGTTCGTGCGGTTCGAGCATGCGGCCGGAACCGATGTCGCCGCAGGCCTGCTCGCCGGCGGCCGGACCCAGCACGGCCACGCCGCGCGCGCGCAGCGTGGCCAGGTTGGCCTGCACCGCCGGGTGCGCCCACATCTGCTGGTTCATCGCCGGCGCCACGAGCAGCGGCGCGGCGCTGGCCAGGCACAGCGTGGTCAGCAGGTCGTCGGCCTGGCCGTGCGCCAGGCGGGCCAGGATGTCGGCGCTGGCCGGGGCGATCAGCACCCGCTCGGCCCAGCGCGCCAGTTCGATGTGGCCCATCGCCGCCTCGGCGCCCTCGTCCCACAGCGATACCCGCACCGGCTGTCCGGAAAGCGCCTGGAACGTGGTGGCGCCGACGAAGTGCGTGGCGCCCTCGGTCATCACCACGCGCACCTCGGCACCCTGCTCGCGCAGCCGGCGCACCAGCTCGCAGGACTTGTAGGCGGCGATACCCGCCGAGACGCCGAGCAGGATGCGACGTTGGGCAAGACTCATGTAGGACGGGCCTGACAATCGGGCGAAGCGCTAGCTTACCGGATTCGTCACGGCCCACTGCTGCCTCCGGTCGCAGTACGGCGGGCACGATGGCAAGGGTGAGCATCCGTGACTGGCCCAGCGGGGAACGCCCGCGCGAAAAGCTGCTGCACCGCGGCAGCGCCACCCTGTCCGACGCCGAGCTGCTGGCCGTGCTGCTGGGCAACGGTGTACCCGGCAAGGACGCCATCGCATTGGGCCGCGAGCTGCTGCAGGCGGCCGGCGGCCTGGGGGCATTGCTCGGCCGCGCCGACGGCCCGGTGCCCACGCCGGGCCTTGGGCCGGCCAAGCGCGCGCGCATCGTCGCCGCGCTGGAGCTGGCGCGGCGCAGCCTGGCCGAGCAGTTGCAGGCCCTGCCCAGCCTGGGCAGCCCGCGCGACAGCGGCGAGTACCTCAGCGCCCGGCTACGCCACCTGCCCTACGAGGTGTTCGGCTGCCTCTACCTGGACAACCGCCACCGCGTGCTGGCCTTCGAGGAGTTGTTCCGCGGCACCGTCGACGGCGCCAGCGTGCACCCGCGCGAAGTGGTACGGGCGTGCCTGAAGCACAACGCCTGCGCGGTGATCTTCGCCCACAACCACCCCAGCGGCGTGGCCGAGCCCAGCGCCGCGGACCGCGCGATCACCCGCGAGCTGCGCGAGGCGCTGCAGCTGGTCGGCGTGCGCGTGCTCGACCATCTGGTGATCGGCCATGGCACGCCCGTGTCGATGGCCGAGCGCGGCCTGCTCTGATCCGCAAAAAAAGGCGGCGTGCCGGGGAAAGCACGCCGCCCTGGGGAGTGCACCCGCCGGGGAGAGGGCGGGTACCGGTGCAGCGTGGCACGGACACGTGGCAGGCCGATGACAGCCCGGGGGCTTGACAGGCGCAAAAACATGCGCCGCGACTTATGCACAATCGGGTCGGGCCGGGCTTGCGCGGCCTCAGCTGGTGGGATGCCTCAGGGATTATCTTCAAGTCGTTGTTTTTAAAGGCTTGCGCGAATTACAAGCGGGTTTCCAGGCGATACCTGTTCTCGACGCGGGCGCATGCCGCCGCGTTCCCCACAGAGTTATCCACAGCATTGTCCCCGCTACGCCGCGGCGGCAACAGTAACGGCAGGCGGCAGCGATCTGGACCTTGCCCGCCGGCCCGACGCTCCTGCAGCCTCCCGTACTGCCCGCATCCGGGCTCCCTCCCGCCCGCCGGGAAGCCCGGTCGCCGCGTCGCCTCTGCTAGGATTGACGGTTCCCATCGAACGCCGATCCCACGCCGTGAAACAAGCGCTGCGCGACCTGCTGCTGCAGGCCATCCGGACCCTGCAGGACGACGCCGTCCTGCCCGCCGACCTCGCCCTCCCCGCCTTCGTGGTGGAGCGCGCGCGCAGCCGCGAGCACGGCGACTTCGCCAGCAACGCCGCGATGCTGCTGGCCAAGCCGGCCCGGGCCAAGCCGCGCGAGGTCGCCGAAAAGCTGGTGGCCGCGCTGCCGGACAATCCGCTGGTCGACAAGGTCGAGATCGCCGGCCCGGGCTTCATCAACTTTTTCCTGGGAGCCGGGGCTTACCACGCCGAAGTGCGGCGCATCTTCGCCGAAGGCGACGCCTACGGCCGCAACACTGCCGGCGCGGGCACCATGGCAGGCGTCGAGTTCGTCTCGGCCAACCCGACCGGCCCGCTGCACGTAGGCCACGGCCGCGCGGCCGCGATCGGCGACTGCCTGGCGCGCCTGCTCGAGGCGACCGGCTGGAACGTGCGGCGCGAGTTCTACTACAACGACGCCGGCGTGCAGATCCACAACTTGGCGATTTCGGTGCAGGCGCGCGCCCGCGGCTTCGGCCCCGGCGACCAGGGCTGGCCCGAGGACGGCTACCGCGGCGACTACATCGCCGAGGTCGCCCGCGCCTACCTGGCAGGCGAATCGGTGGTGGCCGATGGCCATACCGTCACCGGCGCGAAGGATCCGGACGACCTGGAGGCGATCCGCCACTTCGCCGTGGCTGCCCTGCGCCGCGAGCAGGACCAGGACCTCAAGGCCTTCGGCGTCGGTTTCGACACCTACTTCCTGGAGTCCTCGCTCTACACCGACGGCAAGGTGGAGGAGACCGTGCGCGAGCTCGTCGCCCACGGCCACACCTACGAGGAAGGCGGCGCGCTGTGGCTGCGCTCGACCGACTTCGGCGACGACAAGGACCGCGTGATGCGCAAGTCCGACGGTAGCTACACGTACTTCGTGCCGGACGTGGCCTATCACCTGTCCAAGTGGCAGCGCGGCTACAGCCGCGCGATCACCGAGCTCGGCTCGGACCACCACGGCTCGCTGGCCCGCGTGAAGGCCGGCCTGCAGGCGCTCGACACCGGCATCCCGCAGGGCTGGCCGGAGTACGTGCTGCACCAGATGGTGACCGTGATGCGCGGCGGCGAGGAGGTGAAGATCTCCAAGCGCGCCGGCAGCTACGTCACGCTGCGCGACCTGATCGACGAGGCCGGCCGCGACGCCACCCGCTACTTCCTGATCTCGCGCAAGGCCGACTCGCAGCTGGTGTTCGACATCGACCTGGCCCGCTCGCAATCCAACGACAACCCGGTCTACTACATCCAGTACGCCCATGCGCGGGTGTGCTCGGTGCTGCGCCAGGCCGGCGAGAAGGGCTTTACCGTCGACCTCGAGCAGGGCCTGGCCGAGCTGGCGCGGCTGGACAACGAGCACGAGCAGATCCTGCTCACCGAACTTTCCAAATACCCCGAGATCGTCGACAGCGCCGCCGCCAACCTCGAGCCGCACCTGCTCGCCGGCTGGCTGCGCGAACTGGCCAACGCCTTCCACACCTACTACAACTCGCACCAGTTCCTGGTCGAGGACGCGAGCTTGCGCAACGCGCGCCTGGCGCTGGTGGTGGCGACCCGGCAGGTGCTGAAGAACGGTCTGGGCTTGCTGGGCCTTTCCGCCCCGGAGAGCATGTAATGGCAGCACGCAAGGGCAAGGGCCGACAGGCCGTACGCAACCGCAAGGGCGGTTTTCCCGGCTGGGGCTGGGCGGTGATCGGCATCGCGGTCGGCGTGGTGGCGATGGTGGTGCTGACCCGCCACGCGATGCTGCCGATGGCGCCGACCGGTCCGCAGCCGAACCCGCAGGCCACCGTCCAGGGCGGCGGCGACAAGGGACTGGCCCCGGCCGAGAGCGCCCCGAAGAAGCCGCAGTACGACTTCTACTCGGTGCTCTCGGAGAAGGAAGTACGCATCCCCGACGAGCAGATCAGCGCGCAGGCGCGGGTCGAGCAGCAACAGAAACAGCAGGCGGCGCAGCAGGCGCAGGCCGCGGCCGCGGCACAGCAGCAACAGGCCGCCAATCCGAACGCACCGGCGGCGGTCAGCGAGAACATCCAGGCCGCGCCCGCCACGGCGGTGCCCTCGCCGGCGGCCGGCAGCGGCTACCTGCTGCAGGTCGGCGCCTTCCCCAACGCGGCCGATGCCGAGGCGCTGAAGGCCAAGCTGGCGCTGCAGGGGTTCGTCGCCAACGTGCAGACCGTGCAGGTGGGCAGCCAGACCTTCCATCGCGTGCGGCTGGGGCCGTACCGTTCCGCCACCGAGCTCGAATCGGTGCAGAACCGGCTGGCCGGCGCGGGCTACAAGGCGATCGCGCTGAAGGAAGGCCGCTAAAGATGAGCGGCAAGGTCGCCTGGATCACCGGCGCCACCGCCGGCTTCGGTGCCGCCACGGTCGATGGTTTCGTCGCTGGCGGCTGGCGCGTGGTCGCCAGCGGTCGCCGCGCGGAGCGGCTGCAGGAGCTGGTCGACCGGCATGGCGCCGACCGCGTGCATGCGCTCGCCTTCGACATCCGCGACGAGGCCGCGATGCGCGCGGCGCACGCCGGCCTGCCGGCCGCCTTCGCCGGCATCGACCTGCTGGTCAACAACGCCGGGCTGGCGCTGGGCACGACGCCCGCCCAGCAGGCGGACCTCGCGCAGTGGAAGCAGATGATCGACACCAACGTCACCGCGCTGGTGACGCTGACCCGCCTGCTGCTGCCCACGCTGATCGAGCGGCGCGGCGCAGTCGTCAACATCAGTTCCACCGCCAGCACGTATCCGTATGCGGGCGGCAATGTCTACGGCGGCACCAAGGCCTTCGTCTCGCAGTTCTCGCTGGGCCTGCGCGCGGACCTGCACGGCACCGGCGTGCGCGTCACCTCGGTGGAACCGGGCATGGCCGAGACCGAGTTCACCCTGGTGCGCACGGGCGGCGACCAGGCCGCGTCGGACAAGCTTTACGCCGGCGCCCACCCGATCAGCGCGGGCGACATCGCCGACACGCTGTGGTGGATCGCCAACCTGCCGGCGCACCTCAACGTCAACCGCATCGAGCTGATGCCGGTCAGCCAGTCGTTCGCCGGCTTCCAGGTCCACCGCGGCTAGCTTGCGGAAAAAGTGGTGGGCTGAAGCCCACCCTGCGGGATTCCCGCTACTGCATGTGCCAGCCGTGGCTGACCAGGAAGCTCTGGCCGGTCAGCGCGGCGCTCGGGAAGGTGGCCAGGAACAGCGCGGTCTGCGCCACGTCCTCCAGCGTGGTGAACACGCCATCGACGGTGTGCTTGAGCATCACGTTGCGGATCACGTCTTCCTCGCTGATCCCCAGTTCCTTCGCCTGTTCCGGGATCTGCTTCTCCACCAGCGGCGTGCGCACGAAGCCGGGGCAGATCACGTGCGAGCGCACGTTGTGCGTCGCGCCTTCCTTCGCCAACGTGCGCGCCAGGCCGAGCAGGCCGTGCTTGGCGGTGACGTAGGGCGCCTTGAGCACCGAGGCCTCGTGCGAATGCGCCGAGCCCATGTAGATCACGATGCCGCCGCGGTCGCCCGGGTACATGTGCCTGAGCGCCGCGCGCGTGGTGAGGAAGGCGCCGTCGAGGTGGATCGCCAGCATCTTCTTCCAGTCGGCAAAGGCGAAGCTCTCGATCGGGTTGACGATCTGCACGCCGGCGTTGGAGATGAGGATGTCCAGATGGCCGAACGCCCGCACCACGGCGTCGGTGCCCTCGTCCACCGCATGTTCGTCGGTGACGTCCATCGCCACGCCAAGCGCGCGGCCGCCGGCAGCGTTGATGGCGGCCGCGGCCGCCGCGGCCGCCTGTCGATCGATGTCGGCGATCGCCACCATCGCGCCTTCGCGCGCGTAGCGCTCGGCGATCGCCTTGCCGATGCCGCTCGCCGCGCCGGTGATGAGGGCGACCTTGCCGTCGAGACTGGCCATGGCTTGTGCTCCGCGATGGGGAGCCGGGGATTGTAGGCCGTGCCGCGGCTGGCGCCAGCGGCCCTTTCCGCAGGAGCGCCCGGGTGCTCCCGCGGGTGGGTGTGCTAGTCGGCCAGGTAGGTGTACGCCGTAAGGCCGGCGTCGAGGTCGCGGTACAGCGCCTCGGCCGGCTCGCCACCGACTCCCGCCGCCGCGATGCGCTCGCGGTAGCTGCGCCGCAGCGCGTCCAGGTCGTAGCCGACGTAGTCGAGCATCACGTCGGTGGTGTCGCCGCGGCGCACGTGGTCGAACACGTAGCCCTCGCCGTCGGCGCGCACGTTCACCGCGTCGGTGTCGCCGAACAGGTTGTGGATGTCGCCCAGCGTTTCCTGGTACGCGCCGACCATGAACAGGCCCAGGCAATACTCCTCGCCGTCCCTGAGCCGATGCAGCGGCAGGCTCACGTCCACGCCTTCGGCGTCCACGTAGTGGTCGATGCGGCCGTCCGAATCGCAGGTGAGGTCGACGATCACGCCGCGCCGCGTGGGCGCCTCGTCCAGCCGCGCGATCGGCACGATCGGAAAGATCTGGTCGATCGCCCAGATGTCCGGCACCGACTCGAACACCGAGAAATTGAGGAAGTACTTGTCGACCAGCTTCTCGTCCAGCTCGTCGAGCAAGGTGCGGTGCGCACGGTCGGCCGGCGAGAGGCGCGTGCGCACCGCGTTGGCGACCAGGTAGAACATCTCGTCCAGCCGCGCGCGGTCGGCCAGGCTCAACTGGCCGAGTGCAAACAGCGACTGGCCCTCGGCCAGGTGGTGCTGGGCCTCGTGGTAGAGCTCCAGCGGCGGGCGCTCGCCCAGCGCGGCGTGCACCTCGCGCAGGTGGCGCAGGACCGCCGGCTCCTCCGCCCGCGGCCGCGACAGCGCGCCGGCGGGTACTTCCTCGACCTCGGTGACGCTGGAGACCAGCACGGCGTGGTGCGCGGTCATCGCGCGGCCGGCCTCGGTGAGGATGTGTGGCGCGGCCAGGCCCTCCGCCGCCACCGCCTCGGCCAGCGACTGCACGATGGTCAGCGCGTACTGCTCCATCGAGTAATTGATCGAGTTGTGGCTGCGCGAGCGCGAGCCCTCGTAGTCGACACCCAGGCCGCCGCCGACGTCGACGATCTCGAGCGGCACGCCCAGGCGCGAAAGCTCGACGAAATAGCGCGTGGCCTCGCGCATGCCGTTGGCGATGTCGCGCACGTTGGAGATCTGCGAGCCCATGTGGAAATGCTGCAGCTTGAGCGTGTGCTTCAGGCCCGCCTGGTCCAGCGTCGCCACCAGCTCTAGCACCTGCGCCGGCGACAGGCCGAACTTGCCCTTGTCGCCGCCGGTGTTCTGCCACTTGCCGGCGCCGATCGAGGCCAGCCGCACGCGCACGCCGAGCAGCGGCTCGACGTCCAGCGCCTTCGCCTCGGCGATCACGTGCTCGAGCTCGGACAGCTTCTCGATGACGATGAACACGCGCAGGCCGAGCTTGCGCCCGATCAGCGCCAGGCGGATGTATTCGCGGTCCTTGTAGCCGTTGCAGATCACGACCGAGCCGGGCCGCGCGAGCGCCAGCACCGCCATCAGCTCCGGCTTGGAGCCGGCCTCCAGGCCGAAGCCCTCGCTGCCGGCGGCGACCAGTTCCTGCACCACGCCGCGCTGCTGGTTGACCTTGATCGGGAAGATCGCGGTGTAGCCGCCGGCGTAGCCGGTTTCGCCGATCGCTCGGGCGAACGCGCCCTGCATGCGCCCGAGGCGGTCGGCCAGGACGTCGGGAAAGCGCACCAGCAGCGGCAGGCGCAGCCCCTGCGCCTTCGCCTGGTCGACGATCTGCGGCAGCGACAGCGACGGCCCCTGCGCGCCGCGCGGGCGCATCACGATGCCGCCGCGGGCATCGATGTCGACGTAGCCGTCGCTCCAGTACGGCACGGCGTAGAGCAGGCGGGCGTCGTCGACGGACCAGGACGTGGACATGGCAAGGGTCTCCTTCAAGGCAAACGGATCCATGCACGTCGCAGCGGCGAGCCTTGACGCCAAGCTCGAATGAGCGAAGGCCCGCCGGCCGGAAGCCTCGCACGCCGCGGGGCCGGATGGGCTCATGGGCGGCCGGTGGCCTGTCCCGGGGCGCATTGTAGCGGCGCGCGGCGGCAACAGGGGGTCAACGCGCACATTGCCTGCGCACGGTTGCCGCTACAATGCCGGCCTTTTCACGTCTCCCCATGCAGGACAGCACCATGTCGCAACTCAGCTGGTTCACCGAGGCCCACCAGACCTCCGGCTCCTCCATCGGCTTCCGGGTGGAGAAGCTGCTGCATGCCGAGAAGACACCGTTCCAGACCATCGAGATCTACCAGACCACCGACTGGGGCAACCTGATGGTGATCGACGGCTGCGTGATGCTGACCAGCCGCGACAACTTCCTCTACCACGAGATGATGACCCACCCGGCGCTGTTCACCCATGCGCGCGCCAAGCGCGTGGTGATCATCGGCGGCGGCGACTGCGGCACGCTGCGCGAGGTGCTCAAGCACGAGGAAGTCGAGCACGCGGTGCAGGTGGAGATCGACGAGCGCGTGACGCGCCTGGCCGAGCAGTACTTCCCGGAACTGTGCGAGTCCAACGGCGACCCGCGCGCCGAGCTTCTGTTCATCGACGGCATCAAGTACATGGCCGAGGCCGAGCCCGACTCGCTCGACCTGATCATCGTCGACTCGACCGACCCGGTCGGCCCGGCCGAAGGCCTCTTCAACGCGGCCTTCTACGCCAGCTGCCACAAGGCGCTGCGCCACGGCGGCATCCTGGTGCAGCAGAGCGAGTCGCCGCTGGCGCACATCGAGCTGATCAAGTCGATGCGCTCGGCGATGCGCACGTCCGGCTTCGGCGCGGTCAAGACGCTCTCCTTCCCGCAGCCGTGCTACCCGACCGGCTGGTGGAGCTGCACCATGGCGCGCAAGGGCGCGGACCTGTCCGGCTTCCGCGAGCGCGGGGCGATCAGCAAGAACTTCCCGACCCGCTACTACAACGCCGACACGCACCGCGCCGCCCTGGCGCAGCCGGAGTTCATGCGCGAAGCGCTGGGCGAGTAGCGATCCATGGGGCGGGCTTGAGCCCACCCTACGACGGCTCAGAACAGCTTCTGCCGTACCTTCGGCAGCAACACCACGATCAGCGTGGCGATCGGCCCGAGCACCAGCGACAGCAGGAACCACAGCAGGCCGCTGCGGTTCTTGCCCTGGGCCAGGCCCGCATTGATCAGCGCCAGCGTGCCCCAACCGGCAAACCACGGCGCGGCCTGGGCATCGGCCAAACTGGAAAACTGGATCACGGCATGTCTCCGGGTCGTTCGCGGGTGCGCGCCAGGCGCGCATCGGGGAAGCGGCCATGCTAACCATCACCACCCTGCCAGCGCGCGTGGCGCCGGCCGCCGGATCAGGCTGGCTTAATCCATGCCCGCTATGCTGCCCGCTTCGATTCGCCCCCAAGGAGAACGCGATGCCGGGACTGCGTCAACTCGCCCTTGCACTGATCTGCGCGCTGGGCGTCTGCGCTGCGCCCCCATCGGCGTGGGCAAAGAAGGCCAAGCCGTCCGCACAGCAGGCGCGCACCGAGGCGCTGGTCGGCTTCCAGCGCGACCTGGTCAGCGTGCTCGCGCCGCGCGCCGATGCGCTGCCGCTGCTGGGCGCCGCGCTGCTGGCCCGGCCGCTGCCCAAACAGCCGAAGGCGAACGACTTCCACAGCCTGATCGAACGCGCGGTCGCCGCGCCCGACCATGGCCCGGCCCAACGCTGGGTGCAGCTGGCCGACTGCGACGCCAAGGCCGATGCCTGCCCCAACCCTGCGGCGCTCGCCGCGCTGGTCGACGAAGCGCCGGACAACGCCGCCGTGTGGCTGCTCCAGCTCGGCCGCGACGTGCACGGGAACAGGCACGACGACGCCCGCGCCGATCTGGCGCACGCGGCCCAGGCCAAGCTGTACGACGACTACACCGGTACCAGCCTGCAGGCGCTCGCCAACAGCGTGAGCGTGCTGCCGCCGCCGGAGGCGACGCTCGACCCGCGGATGGGCGCCGGCGCCGCCGGGGTGCAGGCGATGATCGTGTTCGGCATCGCCGCGGCGCAGCCGCAACCGGGCCTGCGCGCGGCTGCGCAACTGTGCGAGGCGGCCGGCGACGACCAGGCACTGGCCGCCGATTGCCGCCAGCTCGGCAAGACCCTCGAGTGGGGCTCCAGCCCGCTGGCCCGCTCGCTGGGCCTGCACCTGCGCGAGGCGCTCGCCAGCGGCGATGACGAGCGCGAGCAGGCCCGCCGCGAGCGCCGCGACCTGGTCTGGCAGTTGCAGCAGTTCACCCGGCTGGCCGCGCGTGCGCAGGCCGACAAGGCCCAGGCCCAGCATCTGCTGTCGCTCGCCCGCCGCGGCGGCACCGAGATGAGCCTGATGCTCGCCGCCCTGCGCGACGCCGGCGTGCCGACCTCGGCACCGGCCGACTGGGAGCCGCACAAGGCGGAGAACGCCGAGCCCACGGACTCGTAGGCGGCTTCCGTCCCATCCGTGCGGTGGGTCAAGGACCCGTACTCGCGGTTCCCCTGCCCACCAGCTACGCTTGCCCCACCTTTGGCGAACAGGGGCGGTCCGATGCTGACAGTGCTGGTGGCATGCAGCAAAGGCGGGTGCGGCAAGAGCACGCTGGTCACCCAGCTGGCGTCGCACTGGGCGCAGGAAGGCAAGCGCACGGCGATCGTCGACACCGACCGCCAGGGCTCCAGCTACCGCTGGGCGATGCTGCGGCCGGAGGGCACGCCGGGCGTGCTGGGGCTGGAAGGCCGGCGCGGCCTGCACAGGCTGCCGCCCGATACCGAGCGGACGCTGATCGACACGCCCGCAGGCAGCGGCGAGCGCGAACTCGAACCCCTGCTCGAACAGGCCAACGCGGTGCTGGTGCCGGTGCTACCCTCCTCGTTCGACCTGCACGCCACACTCGGCTTCCTCGAACAGCTCGCGCTGGTGCCGCGGATCAAGCGCGGCAAACTGCCGGTGGCGCTGGTCGGCAACCGCCTCAAGCCCTGGACCCACGCCAGCCAGGACGCGCTGGCTCAACTGGCCGACGGCTCGCCCTTCCCGGTGGTCGCGCAGCTGCGCGACAGCCAGGCCTACGTGCTGCTCACCGCGCTGGGCAAGGGCATCTTCGACTACCACTCCGAACAGGTGCGCAGCCAGCAGCAGGACTGGCTGCCGCTGCTGCGCTGGCTCAAGCGCCAGCATTGATTGCGAGGAAGGCCATGCAGGAACTGATCTTGTTGCGACACGCCGAGGCCCTGGCCGCGGCATCCGGCGACGACGACCGCAGCCGCGCGCTGAGTCCCCGTGGCGAACAGGAGGCGCTGGCCGCCGGTCGCTGGCTGGCCTCCCACGGCGCCCGCCCGGACCGCGTGCTGTGCTCGCCCGCCGCGCGTGCCCGCCGCACCGCCGACCTGGCGATGCGCGCGCTGACGCCCGACGCGCCGATCGGCCTGGCCGAGGAGGTCTACGAAGCGACGCCGGGCGAACTGCTGGCCCTGCTCGACCAGCACGCGGACGCCCGTTGCGTGCTGCTGGTGGGACACAACCCGGGCATCGAGCGGCTGGTCGCGCTGCTGGTGGAAGGCCGCTCGGACGAATTCCGCGGCATGCCGCCGGCCGGCCTGGCGGTACTGCACCTCCAGGATGCGCTGGAACCGGGCAACGCGCGGCTGGATGCCTTCTGGTCGCCCTGATGCGCATCGCGGCGACGGTCGCGCTGCTGGGCCTGGCGCTCGCCGCCCACGCGGCACCGGTGCGCGTGTGGCACATCGAAAGCGCGCCGTCGCACGTCGACTTCGGCATCCGGCTGCTGTGGCTGCACACGATCCGCGGCCGCTTCGAGCAGATCGCCGGCACGGTCGTGCCGCGCGCCGACGATCGGGTGGTGGTGGATGCCCGCGTCGCCGTGGACAGCCTGGCGATGGATTCGCAGCGCCTGCGCCGCTGGGTCCTGGACGAGGAATTCTTCGATGCCGCACACCATCCGACCCTGCACTTCGTGTCCGTGCCGGTGGCGCGCGGTGCACTCGACGAAGGCGGCACGCTGGAGGGTGAGCTCACCTTGCGCGGCATCACGCGTCCGGTGCGCTTCGAGCTGCTGCCCGCGCGCTGCACCGCCGACGCCTGCATGATCGAGGCGCATGGCGAGCTGCGCCGCAGCGAGTTCGGCATGACCGGCCGTCGCGCGGTGCTGTCCGACCACGTGGAGCTGGCGCTGTCCATCGCGATCGCCCGCGCGCCGGATTGAACCACCACGGCTGATTCACGCCGACTGGATCGTGCCGACTGAATCGCGCGGCCGGCGTGGCTCGACGCCGAGGCGCCGCCCCGTATCATGCGTGGCATGCCTTTTCGCCGCTTCGCCCTGTTCGCCCTGCTCGCCGCCACCGCGCTGCTGGACGGCTGCACGCTGTCGCGCGTGCAGATCCGCCGCGCCGACGCGGTGGTCGGCGCCACTACACCGTCGGCCGCCTCCTGCGACCGCGCCGACCATTGCGCGCGGCCCTCGCCGCTGCTCGATGCGGGCCGGCAGGCGTTGGCGGCATCGACGCCGTCCCACCCCCGCCACGTCGTGGCGCTGCTGGACGACAGCGAACCGGCACTGGTGGCGCGACTCGACCTGATCCGCGCGGCGCAGCGCACGATCGACGTGCAGACCTACATCTGGGACCAGGACGACGTCGGCCAGCTGGTGCTCGACGAGCTGGTGAAGGCCGCGCGGCGCGGCGTGCAGGTGCGCATCCTGGCCGACCAGTTGTTCTCCTTCGGCGACGTGGCGGTACTCGACCGCCTCGCCCGCGCCAGTCCCAACCTGGAGGTGCGGCTGTACAACCCGACCTTCCACGAGGCGAGCACCTCGCCGCTGGAATGGGCCGCCGGCATCGCCTGCTGCTTCTTCCGCTTCAACCAGCGCATGCACAACAAGGTGCTGGTGGTCGATGGCGCGGTCGGCATCACCGGCGGGCGCAACTACCAGGACCGCTACTTCGACTGGGACGACGATTTCGACTACGTCGACCGCGACGTGCTGGTCGGCGGACCGGCCGCGCAGGCGATGGCCAAAAGCTTCGCGCAGTTCTGGCGGCACAAGCGCTCGGTGCCGTTGACCCACCTGCGCGACGTCAATGCCTACATCCTGGCCCACCCGGCGGCGCCCGGCTGGCCGGCGCCGAAGTACGACCACCCCCAACGCGTGTTCCGCGTCGAGCAGGAAGCCGACGATGCCGCCTGGCTGCGCGCCCATGTGCTCGCCGACAGCCTCGAAACCGGTGCGGTGGAGTTCTTCAGCGACCTGCCGGGCAAGACCGACCAGCCGCGCAAGCGGCAGGCACGCCAGTTCACCGCGCACGTCATGCAGATGGTCGGCGCGGCGCGCCACGAAGTGGTGCTGCAGACGCCCTACCTGGTCCTGAGCCGGCGCGCGCGCCGGATGTTCGAGCGGCTGCACCAGCAAACCCCGCCGCCGCGCATCGTGGTGTCGACCAATTCGCTGGCCTCCACCGACGCCTTCGCCGTGTACGCGGTGTCCTACAAGCACCGCAAGCGCTATCTCAAGAACTACGGCTTCGAGATCTACGAGCTGAAGCCGCACGCCGCCGACGCGGCTGCGGCGAACGCGCGTGCCAGCCTGGAATGGGTCGGCGACGGCGAGCACGCCAGCGGCGACGCAGCGGGCGATGCCTCGCGGCGCTACGTCGCCACCGAAAGCCGCGGCCTGCTCGGCAGCCACGGCAGCAGCCAGCGGCCGGCGCCGCTGGTCAGCGAGGGCCGGCGCTTCGCGCTGCACGCCAAGTCGATCGTGGTGGACGACCGCTTCGCGATGGTCGGCTCGCACAACTTCGACCCGCGCTCGGACCACTACAACACCGAGGCCGGCGTGATCGTCTACGACCAGCGCTTCGCCGGACAGTTGCGCCAGGCGATCCTGCGCGACACGCAGCCGCAGAACGCCTGGGTGATCGCGCCGCGGCGGCCGGTGATACCGGTGCTGACCAAGCTCAACCAGGCCATCGGCGATATCTCCGAAAGCCTGCCGCTGTTCGACTTCTGGCCCTACCGCTATGCCACCAGCTACCAGCTCAAGGCAGGCTGCACACCGATGCGGCCGAGCGACCCGGATTTCTACAGCTGCTACGAACCGGTGGGGGACTTCCCCGACGTGGCGCTGTCGCCGAAGCTGATCTACACGCGGCTGATCACGGCGTTCGGATCGAGCGCCAGCGGCATCCTGTAGCGCCGGCGCTCAGGTTCAAGGCGGCGTGGAAGGCGCGCGGCTGTCGAAGCGCATCGGCAGTTCGCCCTGCACGCCGGGGGCGCCGGCCGGCACCGCAAAGCGCCAGCGTTCGACGGTGGCGACGGCGTGCGCGTCGAGCACCGGGTCACCGCTGGACTGCGTGACGCGTGCGCTGGTGACTTGGCCGCTGCCGTCGGTGGCGACGTCGAGTACCACGCGGCCGTCCAGATGGCCACGCAGTTGCGCCCAGGAGGACGGACCCGGCGGCGTGTCGAGCGGCACCAGCGCCGGGGGCGCCATCGGCGCGGCGCGCGCCACGGTTTCCGGTTGTGCGCCGATCACGCGTGGCGGGGCATGCGGGCGGCGGTGCGGCGGCCCGCGATGCGCCCGCGCGGCAACCTGCGCCGCCGGCCGCGGTGGCGGGCCGATCCAGTCGTCGGTGAAGCCGCTCAGCCAGTCGGTGCCCCAGATGCCGATGAGCAAGGCCAGCAGGCTCAGGGCCGTGGTGACGCGCAGGCGCGGCATGGCTCGGTGCGGCTCAGCGCTCCAGGATCGCCACCACGCCCATGCCACCGGCGGTGCAGATCGAGATCAGGCCGCGGCCGCTGCCCTTCTGCACCAGTTCCTTGGCCAGCGTGGCGACCAGCCGCGCGCCGGTGGCGGCGAACGGATGGCCGACGGCGAGGCTGGAACCGTGCATGTTGAGCTTGGCCGGGTCGATGCTGCCCAGCGGCGCATCCAGGCCGAGCCGGTTGCGGCAGTAGTCGGCGCTCTCCCACGCACGCAAGGTGCACAGCACCTGCGCCGCGAAGGCCTCGTGGATCTCGTAGAAATCGAAGTCCTGCAGGGTGAGCCCGTTGCGCGCAAGCAGCCGTGCGACGGCCACGGTCGGCGCCATCAGCAGGCCCTCGCCGTGCACGAAGTCGACCCCGGCCACCTCGGCATCGCGCACCCAGGCCTGCACCGGCAAGCCGCGCTGCGCCGCCCAGTCCTCACCGGCGAGCAGCACCGCGGCGGCGCCGTCGGACAGCGCGGTGGAGTTGCCGGCGGTCAGCGTGCCGTGGCCGGAGGTGCGGTCGAACGCGGGCTTGAGCGTGGCCAGCTTCTCCATGCTGGTGTCGGGCCGCAGGATGTTGTCGCGCTTGACGCCGCGGAAGGGCACGACGAGATCGTCCAGGAAGCCCGCCTCGTAGGCCGCGGCCAATTTCTTGTGGCTTTCCAGCGCGAGGCGGTCCTGCGACTCGCGGTCGATGTGCCACTCGCGCGCCATCTTCTCGCAGTGATCGCCCATAGACATGCCGGTGCGCGGCTCGGCCACGCCGGGGAAGGAAGGCTTGAGTTCGGACAGCGAGAAGCCGCGCGTGGCGGCGGCCAGCTTGTCCTGCCAGCCCTTGGCGCGGTTGATCGCCAGGAGCCGCTTGCGCAGGCGCTCGCCGTAGACGATCGGCACGTCGCTGGTGGTATCGGAGCCCGCGGCGATGCCCGCCTCGATCTGCCCCACCGCGATCTTGTTGGCGACGATGATGGCGTTGTCCAGCGAGGTGCCGCAGGCGCGCGCGGTGGTGATGCCGGGCGTGGTCGGCGCCAGGCCGGAGCTCAGCAGCGCCTCGCGCGCGAGGTTCCAGTCCGACGAATGCTTGATCACCGCGCCCAGCGCGACTTCGCCCAGTTCCACGCCGTGCAGGCCGTAGCGTTCCACCAGCGCGCCGAGCACCTTGACCGACATGCCGAAGTTGCCGACGTCGGCGTAGGCGGTGTTGTTGCGGCAGAAGGGGATGCGCACACCGCCGATCACACCGACGCGCTTCGTGGTTTTTTCCATGTCCCGGGCGGTCCTGAAGGCCTTGAGCCTCCAAGGCTAACCCGCAGGCCCATGCGTAGGAAGCCCAAAAGCGTGAACGGGGGAGGCGCGACCTATAATTGCCGATCCCCCTCGCCGTTCGGATGTCCGCTGATGGATGCGCAACCGCTGACCGCCCTGCCCGCGGTGCTCGCGCTGGAACTCTCGCCCGGCCAGGCGCCCGCGGCCACCCTCAGCCGCGACGAGGCCGAGGCGCTCGCCGCGCTCATCGCCGACGACCTGCATGCGCTGCTGCCGCGCATCGGCGAGGCACGGCTGGCGCTGGCCGGCGCGCTGTTCGATCCGGTCGAGCTGCTGCGCCCGGGCTTCCCGGCGTGGACCACGCTGGACGAGCTGGCCCGCCGCGTGCCGCGCGGCCGCCTGGAGAACGTGGTCGCCTTCGGCAGCCACGAGGGCCACATGCCGGCGCAGACGCTGGAGCCCGAGCCGGAACACGCCGGCGGCGCGCTGCGCCTGCTGCCGCTGTCGGTGCTCGCTCCCGAGGCGCTGGCCGAGGACCTGGCCCAGCAGATGGAAGTGCAGCTGGTCGGCCGCGGCGAAGCCGGCGCGCGCACCGCCGACTGGCTGATGCGCACGCTCGGCGTGCAACTGGAACACGCCCGCTACCTGAGCCGCAATGACCTGCTTGCGCTGACCTGCGTGCAGTACGAGCACGTCAACCTGGCGCCGCTGTGGAGCCTGCTGGAAGCGGCGCTGCTCACGCCCTACCAGCCGGAAACCACGCTCAGCGCGCGCGGCCTGCCGCTGCGCTATGCCGACGGCGCGGTGCACGCCGGCTCGCCGGCGGCCTGGCTGTCCGCCCAGCCGGGCGAAGCCGCCGAGCGCGCGCACGCCTTCGCCGGGCTGGTATTCGAGCTGCGCCAGTACGCCGCGCTGCTCGCCGCGCACCGCCTGCCGCTCCGGCTCGACCAGGGCGAGGCCGCCGATGGCTGGCTGCTCGAGAACCTGGCCGCGCCGGATCCGGACCTGGCGCCGCCCACCCTGGTCGCGCACGAGGCGGCCGGCCTGGGCACGGTGGCGGTGACCGCCGCGCAGGCCGGCGCCGACGGCCGGCCGCGGCTGCTCGCGCATGGCTATCCGCTGACACCGCAGGCGCTGGGATCGCTGGTGGCGGTGCTCGCCGCGCGCTACGGCATCGAGCAGGCGCTGTACGCGCAGGGCCGCGTCGTCATCGATGCGGCCGGCCTCGCCGCACCCGTCGCGGTACGCCATTGAGCCGGATCCGGGCGGATCGGCGGCCCCTGGAACCGCTCTCCCGGGTGGGCTGAAGCCTGCCCCATGAGGCGTGCCATCCCCTTCTGGCGTCCGCCCGGCGGCAGGCGCATGATGGAAGACAGAGCAGGGGTGTGCGCACAGGGGGAGTGCCATGAACCGACCCCTTTCCCCGGATGGATCCTTGTCCGATCCGTCCGACGACGCCGGCCAGTCCACACGGAACTGGCCCGAGCACGTACTGCGTGGCGTACCCGCCCTGGTCGCCTACCTCGATCCCGACCTCTGCGTGCGCTTCGCCAACCAGCCGCCGCGGCGCTGGCTCGGCCTGCCGCCGGAAGGCCTGGCCGGACGCCCGGTCGACGAACTGCTGGACGAGGCCAGCGCGCCGCGGGTGATCGAGGCGCTGCAGGCGGCGCTCGGCGGAAGGCCGAGCACGGTCGAGGGCGTGCTGTTCGCCGGCCGCGCGCACCGCTACATGCACGCCAGCTTCCAGCCGGACGCCGATGCGCAGGGCCGCGTGCAGGGCGTGTTCGCGGTGTTCATCGACATCACCGAGCGGCACGCGCTGGAGCTGAAGCTGCGTGAAAGCGAGCAGCGCTTCTTCGGCGCCTTCCAGCATGCCGCCATCGGCATGGCGCTGGTGCGCCCGGACGGCCGCTTCCTGCGCGTGAACGAGGCGGTGTGCCGCATGCTCGGCTACAGCGAGGAAGAGTTCCTCACCCTGAGCATCGCCGACATCACCCACCCGGACGACTACGCGGCCGACGCGGCGCAGGTGGAGAAGATGCTGGCCGGCGGCATGGACGCCTACCAGATGGAGAAGCGCAACCTGCACAAGGACGGCCACGTCGTGCATTTCCAGCTCAGCGTCTCGCTGGTGCGCGACGAGCACGGCAAGCCGCTGTACTTCGTCTCGCAGGTGGAGGACATTAGCCAGCGCAAGCAATACGAGGAAGCGCTGTTCCGCGAACGCGAGCTGGCCGAGGTGACGCTCAACTCGATCGGTGACGCGGTGATCGCCGCCGACCTGGAACTGCGCGTCACCTCGCTCAATCCGATCGCCGAGGGCCTCACCGGCTGGAGCGCCGCCGAGGCGCGCGGCCGGCCGATGGACGAGGTGTTCCGGCTGCGCGACGCGCGCACCGGCGCGCCGTTGGAGAACCCACTGTGCGCGGCGATCGAGCGCAACGCCATCGTCGACCTGGAAGGCAAGGCGGTGCTGCTCCACCGCAACGGCTTCGAGACGCCGATCGAGGATTCCTCCGCGCCGATCCACGACCATGCCGGCCATGCCATCGGCGGCGTGCTGGTGTTCCGCGACGTCAGCGAGACGCGCGCGCTGGCGCTGAAGATGATCCACCTCACCCAGCTCGACACCCTCACCGGGCTGCCCAACCGCAGCCAGATGCAGGGCCAGATCGAGCAGGTGGTCGCCACCGCGCGCCGGCGCCAGCAGCGCTGTGCACTGCTGCACATCGACATCGACCACTTCAAGCGGATCAACGAGCAGCACGGGCCGGCCAACGGCGACCGCGTATTGCGCGCGTTCGCCGCACAGCTGCGCCAGGCGCTGCACGACGACGACCTGCTGTGCCGCCACCACGGCGACGAGTTCGTGGTGGTGCTGCCGCAGGTCGACGCGCCCGCCCAGGCCGCCAGCGTCGCGCAGCGTTTGATCGCCTGCGGCGAGCGCACCGCGGTGGCGGGATTGCCGGAACTGGCGCTGCACCTGTCGGTCGGCATCAGCCTGTGCCCCGACGATGCGGCCGACGCCGACACGCTGCTGCGCAACGCCGACAGCGCGATGTACGAAGTCAAGGTCGGCGGCCGCCACAGCTACCGCTTCTTCACCGCCTCGATGAACGAGCGCGCGGCCGCGCGCCGCCGCATCGAGGCGGAACTGCGCCTGGCGATGGCGCGCGAGCAGCTCTCGCTGCACTACCAGCCGAAGGTCAACGCGGTGGACGGCCGCATCGTCGGTGCCGAGGCGCTGCTGCGCTGGTATGGCCCCGACGGCAGCGAGCGCTACGCGCCGGAGCAGTTCGTCGCGGTGGCCGAGGACGTCGGCCTGATCGTGCCTGTCGGCGCCTGGGTGCTGCGCGAGGCCTGCCGCCAGGCCGACGTGTGGCACCGGCAGGAGATGGGTGTGCCGATCGCGGTCAACGTCTCGCCGCTGCAGTTCCAGCACGCCAGCTTCCTGGCCGAGCTGGAATCGGTGCTGGCCGACTGCGCGCTCGACCCGTCGCTGCTGGAGCTGGAGCTGACCGAACGCACCGTGATGGCCGGTGGCGACGCCACCATCGCCCTGCTGCAACGGATCAAGCGCTGCGGCGTGCGGCTGTCGCTGGACGACTTCGGCACCGGCTATTGCAGCCTCTCGTACCTGAAGCACTTCCCGGTCGACGCGCTGAAGATCGACCGCGCCTTCGTACGCGACGTGGAGACCGACGCGGACACCGCGGCGATCACCCAGGCGATCATCGCGATGGCACGCAGCCTGGGCAAGACGGTGGTCGCCGAGGGCGTGGAGAACGAGGCGCAGGCGGAATACCTGCGCGCGGCCGGCTGCGAGCAACTGCAGGGTTTCCTGTTCGGTGCACCGATGAGCGCGACGGCTTTCGGCAAGCTGCTCGCCGAACAGCACCTGCTGCGCTGGGCCTCGCAGCGCGGCGCGTAGCCGGGCCCGGTCACGCGCGCGGCAGCGCTTCCTCGTACATCAGGTAATGGCATGGCGCCATGCCCAGCTCGGCGTAGGTGCGCTGGGCACGGTGGTTTTCCGTCTCCACGTACAGCCGCAGGCCGACCGCGCCGGTGCCGCGCGCCCGCTCGCGGGCGGCCGCGTACAAGGCGCGGAACACGCCGCCGCGACGCGCTTCGGGCACCACGTAGACGCTCTGGATCCACCAGAAATCGCCACAGCGCCAGTCGCTCCACTCGAAGGTGACCAGCAGGCTGCCGACCGCCACGCCCTCGCGCTCGGCGACCAGGTAGAAGCCGCGTCGCGGGTCGTCGAACACGCCTTCGACGCCGCGCGAGAGCACCGCGCGGTCGAGCGTCTTGGCTTCGGTCTCCTTCGCCATGGCGGCGTTCCAGTCGACCAGGTGCGGCACGTCGGCGCGGGTGGCGGGGCGGATGGTGAGCGGTTCGGGCATCGGGAGTTCTCCGGGCAAGGCCAGGGATTATCGCCGCAAGCAAGGCATCGAACCGGCTTCCCCGCGAGCCCGCCGCTCACCCTGCCCTCTTCCCAGAGGGGAGAGCGTTTCAACTTCGCGCGCCTGCAGGCCTCGCGCACCTGCAGATTGGCCATAGCCTGCTTCCTCTCCCCGGAGGCGAGGGGCCAAAGCTCGCGCATCTCTGCAAGCAGGCCTCAACCTGCTCCCTCTCCCCACCGGGAAGAGGGCTGGGGTGAGGGGCCACTCTTGCGACGAACCCACCTACCGGCCCCGCTTGCGCGACGCCCCCAGCTTGCGCGTCAACGTATTCCGCCCCACGCCCAACGCGGCCGCCGCATGCTGCCGATGCCCGCCGTGCGCGGCCAGCGCCACCTTCAGCAGCGTACGATCGAGCGCCTCGCGCGCCCGCGCGTGGATGTCCGCTTCGCCGCGCGAGAGCGCCTGGCTGGCCCAGTCGTGCAGCGCCGCCGTCCAGTCGCCGGGCGCGCCGTGCGACGACGCCGCACCCAGTTCCGCCGCCTGGATCTCCGCTCCCGGCGCGATCACCGCCAGCCGCCGGCACAGGTTCTCCAGCTCGCGCACGTTGCCGGGGAAGTCGCGCTGCTCCAGCGCCTTCAGCGCCGCGCGCGAGAAGCGCTTGTGCGGCAGCTTCAGCTCCTGCGCCGCAGCGGCGAGGAAATGCTTGGCCAGCAACGGGATGTCGGCACGGCGCGCGCGCAGCGGCGGCAACTCGATGCGCACCACGTCCAGCCGATGCTTGAGGTCCGCGCGGAACTGGCCTGCCGCCACGCGCGCATCGAGGTCCTGGTGGGTGGCGGCGACGATGCGCACGTTGCCGCGGATCAGCTCGCGTCCGCCGACGCGATAGAACTCGCCGCCGGCGAGCACGCGCAGCAGGCGCGTCTGCAAGGCCAGCGGCATGTCGCCGATCTCGTCCAGGAACAGCGTGCCGCCCTCGGCCTGCTCGAAGCGCCCGGCCACGCGCCGCGCTGCGCCGGTGAAAGCGCCGGCCTCGTGGCCGAACAGCTCGCTCTCCAGCAGCTCGCTGGGAATGGCCGCGGTGTTGAGCGCGACGAACGGCCGGCCGCGCCGTGCGCTTTCCTCGTGCAGTGCACGCGCCACCAGTTCCTTGCCGGTGCCGGTCTCGCCGGTGACCAGCACGTTGAGGTCGCTGGCCGCCACGCGCCCGATCAGCCGGAACACCTCGCGCATCGGCGCGCTTTCGCCGAGCAGCGCATGCGTGGGCGACAGGATCGTTGTCGGCGCCGCGGCCGGCTGCTCGGCCAGCGCGCGGCGCACGACGTCCACCGCATGGTCGAGGTCGAACGGCTTGGCCAGGTAGTCGACCGCGCCGGCACGATAGGCCGCGGCCGTGGTCGCCACGTCGGTGTACGCGCTCATCACGATGATCGGGCCGATGCCCTGCGCGTGGAGCTCGGCGAGCAAGGCCAGGCCGTCCTCGCCGGGCATGCGCACGTCGGTCAGCAGCAGCGCCGGACGCGCCTCGCGCAGCGCCGCGCGCACCGCCGCCGCGTCGCCGAACTCGCGCACGGCCAGGCCGACGTCGCGCAGCGCGGCGGCGAGCACGTAGCGGATGCTGCGGTCGTCGTCGACGATCCATACCTCGGGCGCCGCGGCGCGGACGTCCGGATGCCCGACGGGCATCGCCGCGCCCGCCTCGCGCGGCGGGCGCTTGCGGTTTCCTTTCGGCGCTTGCCGGTGTGCGGCCATGTCAGTGCTCCAGCGGCAACAGCAGGGTGAAGGTGGTGGCGCCGGGCGCGCCGGCGTAGCGCAGTTCGCCGCCGTGTTCGTGGGCGATCTCCCGCGCCAGCGCCAGGCCCAGGCCGGTGCCGTCGGCACGGCCGGATACCAGCGGTTCGAACAGGGTGTCGCGCAGCGCCGGCGGCACGCCGCTGCCGTCGTCGGTCACGTCCAGCCGCAGCGCCGTGCGCAGCAGTCGGTCGCCCACCCGCACGCCGTGCTCGGCGCGCGTGCGCAGGACCAGCGTGCGCGCGCCGGCTTCGCGCGCGTTGCGCGCCAGGTTGAGCAGCAACTGCTGCAGCCGGTCGGCATCGCCGCGCAGGTCGGGCAGGCTCGGGTCGTAGTCCTGGCGCACGCGCAGCGGCGCAGGCTCGGCCTCCAGCAGCGCGATCGCGCGCTCCAGCACCGCGTGGATGTTGAGCGGCTCGCGCGAGGGCGCGCCGCCCCGGCGCAGCAGGCGGTCGGCCAGCAACGCCAGCCGGTCGGCCTCGGCGATCACCATGCCTGCGAGCGTCTTGAGCTCCGCCTCCTCGACCCGCCGCTGCAGCAACTGTGCGGCGCCGCGCAGGCCGGCCAGCGGGTTCTTCACCTCGTGCGCGAAGCCGCGCAGGCTGGCCGAGACCGGCGAATCGGCTGCCGCCGCGTCGGCGAGCACGTGCATCTCCAGCAGCATCGTGCCAGTAGACAGCGGCTGCAGCGCGGCATCGACGCGCCGGCCGTCGGCCAGCGGCAGGCCGCGCCATTGCACCGCGTGCTGCCCGTCGCGCACGCGCGCGGCCTGGGCCTCGATCACCGGATCGCCGAGCAGCGCGGCCAGCGGCTGGCCCACCGCGCGCCGCGGTCCCAACGCCAATGCCTCGGCCAGCGCCGGATTGAGCCATGCCAGGCACAGCCGGGCATCGACCAGGCCGAGCCCGGTCGTCGCCTGTTCCGCCCACGTACGCCAGTCCGTCTCGCTCATTGCACCATCATGGGATTTGCGCCTTGTTGGTGCAACGGGCGCTGTGACGGGGACGGCGTCGACGCGCGACAGCGCGGCGTACGATCGACCCGGGGAATCCAGTGACCGGCCCGCGCGAGGAGCGCCGCCATGATCCAACTGATCGTCTGCTGCGACGGCACCTGGAACACCCTCGAACAAACCGACCAGGGCCTGCCCGCACCGACCAACGTGGCCAAGCTGTACAACGCCGTGGTCAAGGACGAGCAGCAGCTCGCCTACTACCACCCCGGCGTGGGCACCAACGGCGGCTGGCTCGACCGCGTGGTCGGCGGCGGCACCGGCGCGGGGCTGGAGCGCAACATCATGAGCGCCTACCAGTGGCTGGCCGCGAACTATCGCGACGGCGATCGCATCTTCCTGTTCGGCTTCAGCCGCGGCGCCTATACCGTGCGCAGCCTCGGCGGGCTGCTCGCGCACAGCGGATTGCTCGACCTGTCCGACGCGGCGCTGGCGCCGGCCGACGTGTGGTCGCGGGTGGAGGAGGTGTTCGAGTCCTACCGCTCCGGGCAACCGTTCGCCAACCCGAAGGGCTACGCCTTCCACGGCGTGGCATCGGGGCAACCCACCGCCGGCACCCTCATCGTGCACTTCTTGGGCGTGTGGGACACCGTCGGCGCGCTTGGCATTCCGCTGGAGCTGTCGGTGCTGCGCTTCATCGGTGACCCGCGCCGTTACCAGTTCCACGACACCAAGATCAGCCCGATGATCGCCAACGCGCGCCATGCGGTGGCGATGGACGAGCGGCGCGGCGATTTCATGCCGACCTTGTGGACCAACATCAAGCGCCCGGACCGGGTGCGGCAGGTGTGGTTTCCCGGCGTGCACGGCGACGTCGGTGGCGGTTACGCGCAGGCGGGGCTGTCCGACATCGCGCTCGGCTGGATGTTCGACGAGGCGGCACTGTGCGGCCTGCGCCTGCGCCCGAACACGCGTGCACAGCTGCGCCCCGATCCGCAGGGCGTGCAGCACGACTCGCGGCAGGGGCTGTTCAAGCTCGGCCGCAACCAGCCGCGCGGCGTGGCGCGGGTGGCCCAGGCCAGCGTCGAGGCCGGCCTGCTGCACCCGAGCGCGCTCGCGCGGCAGGCCGATCCGCCGCTGGCGCAGGGCGACTACTGGCCCACCCGCGTGCTCGCGCCGGGCGCGCAGGCGGCCATGGACGTGTTCGCCTCGCCGCACTGGAACGCCACCGGGCTGTACCTGGAAGCCGGCGTCGCCTACCGCTTCAGCGCCTCGGGCGAATGGCTGGACGCGGGCGCGAAGTTCTCCCCCGCCGGCGGCGAGGTCGACGGCCACCACGCCTCCGACATCGGCCGCCTCGCCGCCTCGGCGCTCGGCACGGCCGAGCACCTGTTCAACACCGTCACCCACAACGACAGCGATTTCTGGTTCACCCGCCGCCTAGAGTCGGCGCCGTGGTTCACGCTGGTCGGCTTCGTCGCCAACGGCGAGGGCGAGGCGCGCGGCGAGACCTTCGTCATCGGCGAAGGCTGCAGCTTCACCCCCGCCGCCAGCGGCTACCTGTACGCCTACGCCAACGACGCCTGGCAGGCGTACGCCAACAACCACGGCAGCGTGCTGATGACGGTCGCGCGCGCCTGATCGCGCCTAGCGGCGCCAGCTATAGCTGGCCTTGAAGTAGACCTCGCGCCCGCGACCGTAGGCGGCCGGGTCCTCGCCCCGGGCACGGCCGTAGCGCAGGCCCCAGTAGAGCTTGAGGTCGCGCGACACGTCCCAGTTGAACTGCAGGCTGGCGTTGTCGTGGCGCTCGCGCTGCGTTGCCGGCACGTCGCGCGCGCTCATGTAGCGCTGCCAACTGAGCAACGCGTACATGCGCGCGGTGAAATGCCAGGTGCCGAACCACTGCAGCGCGTGCTCGCTCAGGTGGCGCCGCTGCCCGGCCAGGCCGTCGAGGATGTCGCGGTCGTAGCGGGCCTCCAGTTCCAGCCGGTCGAGCGGGCGCGCGAGCACGCGCCAGCCGATCGTGCGGCCCGGCACCACCTCGCCGGTGGCGTAGTCGACGATGCGCCCTCGCTGCCCGGTGAAGGCGACCAGCGGCAGGCGCGGACCGGGGCTGGCGCTCAACTGCCAGGCCACGTAGTCGGTATGGCGCTCGTGCCCGCCGCCGTCGAGTACGCTCGCGCGCGAGTGCCAGGAGAGATCGGCGCTG
This sequence comes from Frateuria sp. YIM B11624, assembly GCF_049727805.1. Lineage (NCBI taxonomy): Bacteria > Pseudomonadati > Pseudomonadota > Gammaproteobacteria > Lysobacterales > Rhodanobacteraceae > Frateuria > Frateuria sp. YIM B11624. Next base: position 6,181 of record NZ_JBCNYA010000034.1, on the reverse strand, counting down.
AAGCTCTTGTAGCCGGAGAGCACCAGGCCGAGCGCCGGATCCGACTCGTGCCCGCGGTGGCCGCCGATGCCTTCCAGGCGGTCCATCGACGCGTACGGCTCGATGGTGTTGAGCCACCTGGCCGTCGAATAGAACGGCCGGTAGTACTCGCCGTGCAGCCGCTGGTAGCCCACCCGCGGCACGTAGCCCAGCCAGCTGCGGAAGCCCGGCCCGTAGCGCTCGTAGCGCAGCGACCACAGGTTGGCGGTGCTGTGGTCCCACTCCAGCAGCGTCGCCGCGCCGTGCAGCGACTGCCCGCGCCAGTCCGGCAGCAGGTCGGGCCGGCGCGGGTTGCGCGTGGCGGCGTCGAGCCATTGGCCGAGCACGCGGTCGCTGTCGCTGGACCAGCTCGCGTCGACGCCGCCCACGCGGTTGCGGCTGCCGTCGTCGTTGCGCTTGAGCGCCGCCAGCGCACCGACGTCGCCGTGGCCGAAGGTGTCGCGCAGGCGGCCGAAGCCGACATCCGAGTCGAAGTCCGGCAGGCCCAGCGACGAGCCGAGGAAGCCCGGCTCGACGATCGCCGGCCGGCCGCGGTCGCGGGCGACGAAGCCGGTGCCCTCCAGCCCCGCCGAGCGGTGCGTGTAGCGCAGGCCGTAGTCGGGCGCGGCGATGCTGCGGGTGTAGACGGCCGGGATCGCGGTGGCGACCAGGTCGGCGCCCTCGCGGAAGAACGGCCGCTTCTCCGGCAGGTCGAGCGCGAAGCGCTGGTTGGCGGTCAGCTGCGCCACGTCGGCCTCCACCTGCGAGAAGTCGGGGTTGACCGTCAGGTCCAGCGCGTCGCCGTCGCCGGGCAGCCACTTGGCGTCCAGGCTCGGTTCGACGTCCAGGCCGCGCCGGCGGCCGAAGCTGCCGTCGTCGCGGCGCTGCGTCAGGGTCAGGCCCGGCGTGGCGATGAGGTGTTCCGGGCGCGGCGACAGGTCGGCGAAGCCCACCGTGCCGGCGTAGCAGAGAAAGCAGTTCGAATCGTGCGGGAACGGCGCGCTGGCCATCTGCGTGTTCTGCTCGCGAGGCACGCCGCGGGTGACCACCACCGCCCAGCGCTGCGCCCCGCTGCGGGCGATGCGCAGGGTCGACAGCGGGATGCGCATTTCCGCCGACCAGCCGTGCGCGTCGATGTGCGAGGCCACGTCCCAGTCGTAGTCCGGATCCAGCGTCTCGGTTTCCTGCGCCTCGTCCTGGTAGCCATCGGTGCGCGTGCCGCGCGCGTTGACGCGGAACAGGTAGGAGCCGCGCCGCGAGCCCTGCGGGTCGAGGTAGATCTGCACGTAGTCGTGGGTGTAGTTGACCTGGTCGCGGCGCACGAACGGCTTGCGCAGGCGCGCGGGATTCTTCAGCCACAGGCGCAGGCCCACGTAGAGGTTGTCGTCGTCGTACAGCAGACGCACCTCGGTGCGTTCCGGCGCGCTGGCCAGGTAGCCCGGATAGGTCTCGTAGAAGCGGTCGATCGGCTGCGCGCGCGACCACGCGGCCTCGTCCAGCCGGCCGTCAAGCACGATCGGCGCCGCGGTGCGCACCGCCGCCACCGACTGCGCACGTTCGGCGGCCGCCGCCGGCCAGGCCAGCACCATCAGCCATCCGCAAAGCCAGCGCACGCGCATCCTCGTCTCCGTTCAAAAGTGGGAGACGCCCGAATCGCAGACCGCGGTGAGCCGGGTCAAAGCCTTTTCGCCCGGCGGTAGCGAACGCTCGCCGGGCGGTCTTGCCGGTGGCGGCAACGCGGCGCACTCTGGCCCGCATGCGCATCCATCGATCCCGCACCCTGCTGCTGGCCACCGTGCTGCTGTGGGCGGTGGCCTTCGCCGCGTGGACGGCCGACACCCTGCAGGTGCCCTTCTCGCTCGACCGCGCCTTGCGCCGGCTGCCGCTGTGCGCGGGCGGCGCGTTGCTGTGCCTGGCGCTGGGCCGGCTGATCGAGCGTGTCCGCGGGCACAGCCCTTGGCGCACCGGTGCATGGATCGCCGCCGGCATCGCACTGGCCAGCGTGCTCTATGCCCTGGCCAACGAGCTGGCGCTGTACGTGATACTCCCGCACTGGGGTCCGCCGGCGTGGCCGGACATTCCCAGCACGGCGCTAATGGTGCTTTGGGTCTTCATGGCCTGGGTGCTGCTCTACCTCGCGCTCGACGCCGACGCCCAGCGGCGCGACCGCGAGGTGCGCCTGGCGCAGGCCGATGCGGCGGCGCTGGACGCGCAGCACCGCCTGCTGCTGCAGCAGCTCAATCCGCACTTCCTGTTCAACGCGCTCAACACCGTCTATGCGCTGGTGCTGGAGGGCGACGGGGCCGGCGCGCGGCGCAGCCTGCTGGCGCTGTCGGATTTCCTGCGCGCCTCGCTCGAGCGCGACCCGCCCGCGCAGGTGACGCTGGCGCAGGAACTGGCCTCGGTGCGCCACTACCTGACCATCGAGCTGCAGCGCTTCAGCGGCCGGCTGCAGCTGGTCGAGGCGATCCCGCCGGGCATGCTCGAGCGCCGGCTACCGCCGATGGTGCTGCAGCCGCTGGTGGAGAACTGCATCAAGCACGGCCTCGCCGGCGCCGACGGCACGGTGACCATCCGCCTGTCCGCCGCCGCCGCGGACGAGGGCTGGGTGCTGCGCGTGGAAGACGACGGTCATGGCGCCACGGCGCCGCGCGAGGCGCGCGCGGGCGTCGGCCTGGGCAACATCGCGCGCCGCCTGCAGCTGCTCTACGGCGCGGCCGCGCGGCTGGAAGCGCACGCGCTCGCCGGCGGCGGCTTCGCCGCGCACGTCCACCTGCCGGGCATCTCCGCATGAGTCCGCCGCTGCGCGTGCTGGTGGTGGACGACGAGGCGCCCGCACGGCGCGCGCTCGCGCGCATGCTGCAGGAATGCCCCGGCGTCGATATCGCCGGCTTCGCCGGCAACGGCATGGAGGCGCTGGACACGCTCGCGCGCGAGCGCATCGACGTGGCGCTGCTGGACATCCAGATGCCGCAGCTGGCCGGCATCGAGCTGGTGGCGCGGCTCTCCCCGGCGGCGGCGCCGGCCGTGGTGTTCGTCACCGCCTGGCCGCAATACGCCGTACGCGCCTTCGAGATGCAGGTGGCCGACTACCTGCTCAAGCCGGTGCGGCCCGAGCGGCTGGCGCAGGCGCTGGAGCACGCCCGTGCACAGCTCGCCGCGCATGACGCCGCGCAACGCGTCGCCGCGCTGGAGGCTTCGCTGCGCACCCTGCGCGAGCGCGTTCCCGCCGGGGGCGAGGGCCAGGTCTGGGTCGAATGGGGCGCCGGCCGGCTGCGCCTTTCGCTGGACGACATCGAATGGTTCGCCGCCGACGGCGACTACGTGCAGGCGCACACCGCCGAGCGCGGCTACCTGATGCGCGACGCGCTCAACCGGCTGGAATCGACGCTGCCGGCGGCGCGCCTCGTGCGCGTGCACCGTTCCACCCTGGTCAACCTGGCGGCGGTCGCCCGCGTCGCCACCGCCGCCAACGGCCAGCTCCTGCTGACCACCCGCTCCGGCGCCACGCTCACGGTCGGACGCCGCGTGAGGGCGCGGGTGCGCGGCGCCCTGGGCGCTTGAGCCGGGATCCTCGAAAGGACCGCCGTTTGAAATCTCCCGTAGGAGGAATCACGAAGAGGCCGCCCTTTCGTCGTTTCCGCAAGGCGGCAGGAGCGCTGGCTATCGCGGGCCGCCTGCCGACATCGAAGGCGGCGCATCGGCCGGATCGGCACCCCAGGCCTTGTTCGGCGCCGGCCCCATGGTGAGCACCAGCGTGGCTCCGTCGGCGATGTCCGCCTGGCTGAACCAGGGCTTGGTCCATGGCTTGCCGTTCAGCGTGGCGGACTGGATGTATTTGTTCCGCTCCGAGTTGTTGCGCGCGACGATCTCAAGCACCTTGCCGTTGCCCATGCGCAGGCGGACCTTGTCGAAGATCGGGCTGCCCAGGATGTAGTCGGGCGTGGACGGATCGACCGGATAGAAGCCCATCGCACTCAGCACGTACCAGGACGAGGTCGAGCCCTGGTCGTCCATGCCGGGGAAGCCGAAGCCGCTGGCGTCGCTGCCGTACAACTCGTTCAGGATGCGCCGCACCAGCGCCTGCGTCTTCCACGGCTGGCCGCTCCAGGCGTACAGGTAGGCCGCCTGCTGGTCCGGTTGGTTGCCCTGCACGTACTGCCCGACCAGGCCGGTGCAGTCGCGGCAGATGCCCTTCGGGCGATACGGCGTGGCGAAGAACGCATCGAGCTTGGCGTTGAACGCGGCGCGTCCGCCGAGCAGGTCGATCAGGCCCTGCACGTCGTGCGGCACCAGCCACAGCGTGGACCAGCCGGAAGCCTCCTTCATCATGAAGTTGTAGTACGGCTCGCCGGGGTCGAACGGGGAGATCCACTGACCATCGGACGTCTTGCCACGCATGAAGCCGGTCGACGCGTCGAACACGTTGCGGTAGTTCGCGGCGCGGTGCAGGAACATCTGCGCGTCGTCCGCCTTGCCGAGCCGGCGCGCGAGGTCGGCCAGCGCATGGTCGTCCCAGGCATATTCGAGCGTGGTGGCGACGCCCGCCTTGCCGCCGGCGTAGGGCGGGCTGGGATTGCCGGGCGGCACGATGTCGGCGATCCAGCCGTTCTTCGCGTACTCGTCCAGGTAGGGGCGCGGGCCCTTGGGATCGGTCGCGTTCTTGCGCAGGTACTCGTACGCATCCGCGTAGTCGAACGGGATGCCGCGTCGCCACGCGCCGTCGTACATCAGCGCGGCATGGTCGCCGTGGAACGAGGTGTTCATGTAGCCGCGCTCGCGCGCCATGTCGAGCTCGGAGCGCATGATGTCCTGCACGACCTCGGGCTCGAGCAGCATCAGCAGCACGATCTGGTTGCGGCCGGTATCCCAGAACGGCACCGGTCCGTAGCGGTCGTGCTCGGCCACGCGAACCTTGCCGTCCGCGCCGGTGAAGCGCTCGCCCTTGCGCGCGACCAGCCGCGGGCTGGCGAAGGCGTGGTAGAGCGTCGAGTAGAACAGCATCCGCTGCTTCGCCGTGCCGCCGGTGACCTGGACACGGTCGAACAGCTTCGCCCAGGCCGCGCGCGCCTGCGCGTGCACGCGGTCGAAGTCGCCGTCCGGATCCTCCGCGCGCAGCCGCGCCTGCGCCTCGGCGATGCTGTGGCCGTGGGCGATCCGCACCAGCACCTGGTCGCCGGCCTTCGTGTCGAAAGTGACGTAGGCGCCGGCGTAACTGCCGGACACGCTGCGCCGGTCCTGTTGCACGTCCGCGTCGCCGATCCCGTAGCCCTCGTGGCTGCGGTCCGCGCGGAAGGTGCCGAAACCGGCGAACGGCCGGGAAAATTCGGCGACGAACCACGGTCCGTTCGCGTCGCGTTCCCGTCGCCCTGCGGTGGCCATCCCCTGGATGGTGCGGTCGCCGATGACCTGCACCTCGCCGCCGGGGCGGCGCAGGTTGACGACTACGTTCGAGCGGTGGCTCGCCGGGAAGGTGAAGCGCATCAGGCTGGTCTGTCGCGTCGCGGTGAGCTCGACGCGGGTGTGGAAGGTGGCCAGGTCGACCGCGTAGTAGCCGGGCGAGGCCTTCTCGCTCGCCTTGTCGTAGTACGACGGCGCGTAGTCGGGCGGCACCATCCAGTCGCCCACCACCGGCATGACCATCGGCCAGGCGCCACCGCCATAGCTCGAACCGCCACCGGTGAAACCGATCATCGTCGGTCTGGGGTAGTAGTAGGACATGCCGACGCCGGCCGGATAGCTGAGCTCGACGTTGAGGTTGACCGGCGTCGCCTCGGTCATGCCGTGCGGCAGGCTCGCGCCCGGCGAGGTCATGCCCGAATACAGCGGCTCGCCCGGTGGCGGTGCGTTGCCGATCAGCGCCTCGCGATCCAGTGGGGCGGTGCCGACGCGCGGGTCGGCCTCGTCGACGGCCTGCGTCGAGGGAGGCGGCGCATCGCTGCCGTGGGCATGGGCCGCGCCCAGGGAGCCGAGCGCGACGACCGACAGGGCGATCGCCAGAACGGCCGATCGGCTCGGCGGAGCGCGACGACGGTGGCGTGCGGCAGAGATGTCCATGCTGTTTTCCGCGAGCTGTGGCGTTCTGCGCCGTGCGGGTCCCGGCCCCGGCACGACGATCGAGGATGCAAGACGCCCGCGCGCGGACCCGGCATGTGCCGGGCCC